>CAZWEF010000004.1:0-50696 GCA_964632125.1 uncultured Erysipelotrichales bacterium | reverse complement strand
GCAATTTCCATCATTTGATTAAACGTATCTTGTCTTTCCTTTGCTGAAGTTGCTTCATGTGTCACAAGTGAATCAGACACTGTTAAGATACAGAGCGCTTTTTTATTTAAATATTGAGCATTACAAAATAATGCAAATGACTCCATTTCAACTCCTAAAACTCCCATACTAGCCCATTTCTTCCACATATCACTGTTATCTTGAGCATGATAGAAAACATCAGAAGATAAGATGTTTCCAACATGATAACGAACATTCAATGCCTTTGCTTGTTCTACTGCTTGTGCTAACAAGCCATAATCACTTAGTGCTGCTAGTTGACCGTTGATGTGATACTGAGCTGCAAAATTCGAATCTGTGCTAGCCCCTTGAACAATGATCACATCTCTAATTTTAACTTCTTCCTTAAATGAACCACATGAACCAATTCGAATAATTGATTCAACATCATATTGTGAATACAATTCATAACTGTAAATCCCGATAGATGCCATACCCATACCTGAGCCCATAACAGATACTTTTTTACCTTTATAAGTTCCAGTATATCCAAACATATTACGCACTGTATTAAAGCATACAACATCTTCTAGATAGTTATCTGCAATATACTTTGCACGAAGTGGATCTCCTGGCATTAAAACGATTGATGCAATGTCTCCTTTTTTTGCTTCTATATGTGGTGTTGCCATATTAATTCCTCCATTTTTTTATTTTCTCAACTGCTTCATCCATGGTCTTAAGCCATTGATCATCAAAACTTACATTCATGAAGTCAATCATTTGATAAGCATCATGTTCATCTAAATGAAGTCGAATCATAGGCCATTCAAGTAATGTACCAACAAATAATTCAACGGTCATACCAGTTGGCTTTTGATGTTTTGACAAGTAACCAAGTGACTCAAGGCTTAAATGCTTAATACCTGTTTCTTCCTCTAATTCTCTTATGGCTGCCTCTTTTGTTGTTTCAACGCCCATTACCTTACCTCCAGGTAATTCCCACATCGAAGGGGCCACTGGATTTATCATAGAACGTCTTAGACATAGTAATTGTTGGTCAACCAACAGTGCGATGAGTGCAACTCTCATAGACCTATAAATGTGACTGCTAGCATAAAGTACAGCAATAACGTCACAGCATCAACGATGGTTGTAATGAGCGGCCCTGCCATAACTGCTGGGTCCATCTTTAATGCTTTTGCTCCTAAAGGTAAGAGACCTCCAATTACTTTTGAAATGAGAATTGAAAAGACAAGTGTTAATGATAAAATCAATAATTCCATATTATTTGGATTAATAAGTGGAATCAGTAAAATACGAATGTAGTTCACAACCACAAGTGTCACCCCTGCAAGTAATGCCACAGGAATTTCTTTCATCAAAACAAGCATGTAGTCCTTAGGACTAATCTCATTTAATGCTAAACTACGAATGATTAAGGTTGATGATTGACTCCCTGCATTACCTGCAGAATCCATGAGCATGGGAATAAAGATACCAAGTGATGTCGTTTGAAGAATCGCTTCATATCTCCCCATTAAGATTTGTGTTAAGGTAGCGGTAATCATTAAAATAAGTAACCAAACAATGCGCTTACGATACATTTGCAGCACACTAGTTCGTTTATACGAATCTTCAAGTGGAATCATGGCACTCATTTTTTGGATATCCTCAGTTGTTTCCTCTTCAATCACATCTAAGATGTCATCAACTGTGATAATCCCAATCAAACGATATTGCTCATTAACTACTGGTAAAACGTTAACATCATACTTTTTAATCAAATCAGCTGCTTTTTCTTGATCATCATGTGTAAAGACGCTTATAACATTGTCATCCATAATTTTTTCAATTAAGTTTTTACTGTCTGTAAATACAATTTCATTTAAACGAACAACACCTTGTAGACGTCTCGTATCATCAATCACAAAACAATAACTCAATGTCTCTGCTTCTTTAGCTTGTTTCTTGATTTTTATGAGCGCTGATTCTGCTGTATCTGAGGTCTTTAACTCAACATACTCAGTGGTCATCATAGCACCTGCAGTGCCATCTTGATAATTCAGTAAAGCATTAATCTCATTTCGACGTTCATGTCCTACATTTTGTAAAATTTTCTTTTGCATGTTAGCAGGTAAGTCCTCTAACAACTCAATCACATCATCTGAATAGAGATTCTCTATGATATCTCCCAACTCTTGATTAGAAAATCCATTGATTAAATCTTCTTGTCTAGAAGGATCTAAATATGCAAATAATTCAGCAGCAAGCTCAGTATTTAAGGCTCGATAAACAAAAATCGCATCTTGCATCGATAACTCATCAACAACATCTGATAAATCGACAATATTGTTATCTGCAAATACTTGCCTTAATTTGGTCACATTCTTTTTTGAAACCAGATCATGTAATAAATCAACGGTAATGTGATCCATATAAAAATCCCCCTCACTTATCTATTGTTCAAACAACATTTGAACGCATTTATATGCTTCATCTTAAGTATATCGTGCTTATAATACTTAGTCAATCGCAATCAAAAAACAAAGAAAAAAAGAGTTGATATTCAACTCTTAATCACCAATTGCAAACATTAATTCTGCAACACATGCTTCCTCATCACCGACAGAGGCAACTGCTTTACCAATACCAATACTTCCAAGTGATTTTGTTAACTCAATACGTAATGTTAGCACATCTCCTGGCACAACTTTACGTTTGAATCGTGCTTTGTTAATACCAGCAAAATAAGCGATCTTACCTTTGTTTTCTTCTTTGCCTAAAAGCACCACTGCACCTACTTGTGCAAGAGCTTCAATGATTAATACACCAGGCATTACATGTTCTTGAGGAAAATGACCCATGAAATGCATCTCATTAACACTCACGCACTTAATTCCAACAGCATAGTTATCACCTTGTTCAATGATTCGGTCCACAAGTAAAAATGGATAACGGTGTGGTATAATAGCCTGTATTTGATTACTATTCATTATGAATCCTCCCACTTTTTAAAGATCAGTGAAACATTGTGGCCACCAAATCCTAATGAATTACTCATTGCATATTGATAATTTGTATATAGTGTCTCTTTGATGATGTTGACATCACAATCCACATCTTGATTTTGTAGATTAATGTTTGGGGGCATGAAACCTTCATGCAGACCTTTAACACAAATTAACGCTTCAATTGCACCAGCTGCTCCTAAAAGATGCCCAGTCATTGATTTTGTTGAACTAACTTTGACATCTTTACCAAATATTTGATTCACTGCAACCGATTCTGTTGAATCATTCAATTTAGTTGATGTTCCATGAACATTGATATAGTCGACTTGACTGGCATCAATTGATGCATCATCAAGCGCTTGTTCAATAGCCTTAATAGCTCCTTCTCCATCAGGACTTGGTGCTGTAATATGATACGCATCACAAGTTGCACCATAGCCAACAACTTCAGCATAAATCTTAGCTCCACGAGCTTTTGCATGAGACAATGTTTCCATAATCAATGCTCCACTGCCTTCACCCATCACAAATCCAGATCTGTCTTGATCAAATGGAATAGACGCACGGGTTGGATCTGTTTGAGTACTCAATGCTTGCATTGCTTGAAAACCAGCAATACCTATTTCATTAATACTTGCCTCAGTTCCACCTGCTACGACAACATCTAAGCGCCCTTCTCTTAAATAACGGAAAGCCTCTCCAATAGCATTTGCTGAAGCTGCGCATGCTGTAACAATTGCAGCACTAATTCCTTTTGCATTCAGTGCAATTGAGACATGACCTGATGCTAAGTTAGCAATACTCATCGGAATAAAGAATGGTGAAATCCACTCAGGACCTTTTTCAACCATTTTAGTCACTTCATTTTGAATGGTTTGAAGACCACCAATACCTGTTGCCATTAAAACACCAACACGATAAGGATCTTCTTGATCTTTATTAAGTCCAGCATCTTGATAAGCTTTAATTGCAGCATGAAGTGCATATTGTTGATGACGATCAAGTCGTCTTAGAGCTTTTTTCTCAACAACATCTGTTTGAAAGTTTTTAATTTCAGCAGCTAATTTAACTTTAAAATTGCTCGTATCAAAACCTTCAATTGGGGTAATCCCCAATTGCCCTTCTTTGATTGCTTGTGTAAATACATCTACCTCTTGTCCAAGTGAAGCAACAACACCAAGACCAGTAATCACAACACGTTCCATTACATCACCATCCCGCCGTCAACATTAAACACTTGGCCAGTAATGTAATCTGCTTGGTCGCTCACCAAAAAAGCTACCATATTGGCAATGTCTTCAGCTTTTCCATATCGTTTTAATGGTATTTGACCGATGACTGATTCTTTTACTTGATCGCTTAAAACATTTGTCATGTCTGTTTCAATGAAGCCTGGTGCAACAGCGTTAATCAACACATTTTTACCTGCTACTTCTCGCGCAGCAGATTTGGTTAAACCCAGAACACCAGCTTTTGAAGCACTGTAATTTGTTTGTCCAGCATTACCAGTAATACCAACAACAGATGACATGTTTACAATTCGTCCATATTTTTGTTTGATCATTTGTCTCATGACAAGTTTCATACAGTTAAATGTACCAACTAAATTGGTGTTGACAACATCCATGAATGATTCAGCTTCCATCATCATCATCAATTGATCTTGCGTTTTTCCTGCATTGTTTACCAAAACACTAATGGTTCCAAGTGTTGCATTTACTGCTTCTACCATTTTTTGGCAAGATTCAAAAGATGCAACATCTGCTTGAATAATCATTGCCTTTACACCCTTTGATTCACAAATTGACTTTACTTCATTAGCACTAGCTTCATTACCATGATAGTTAATCGCAACATCATATCCTTGACTTGCAAGTTTAATGGCAATCGCACGGCCAATGCCTCTTGATCCACCTGTTACTAAAGCTACTTTAGTCATGTTTGATCTCCTTTACTGTTTGATTAAATGAGTCCATCGATTCTATGTGATATGTTTTTAATGCACGATTTGTTTTTTTGACAAATTGACTTAATATCTTAGTTGGTCCTATTTCAATAAAACAATCAACGCCCATATCAATCATCGTCATAATGGTCTCACGAAAATGAACTGGTGACATAATTTGTTTTGTCATAACATCAACAAACTCACCATTAAAAACTTTTCCTGTAATATTGGCAATAACAGGTATGTTCATGTCATTGACTTCTACTTGTTTCAATGTTTCGCTAAATGTTGTTGCCGCTTCTTTGAAATAGGGTGTATGAAACGCACCACTAACATTTAAATAAACACATTTAAGTGCTAAATCTTTTATGCCTTCTTCAAAAACTTGAACATCGTTTTTAAGACCTGCAACAATCACTTGTTTAGGACAATTGTCATTGGCAATCGTCACACCATTTGTTAAATGGGCTTTGACAACCTCAATATCGAGTCCCAAAACGGCAAGCATGGCCCCGTCATGTGACTTCGCACACTCTGACATCAAGGCACCTCGTTCAACAACCAAATCAATTGCTGTTTGGGGTGTGATCATATTAGCAGTTGCAAGAGCTGCATACTCACCCAAACTAAGTCCCGCCACAACGTCAGCTTCAATGCCTTCCTCTTTTAGCATAGAAACAATACTTAATTCCATTGCAACTAAGCAAGCTTGGGTATAAGCCGTATCATTAAGCATGGTTTCGGGACCTTCAAACATACATGTTTTAAAGTCAAATGGTATCGATAGGTTGTCCATTGTTTGCTTAAACACATCACTTTGCACATACAAATCATGTCCCATACCAACATACTGACTTCCTTGTCCTGAAAATAAGTAAGCAATTTTCATTACAGTATTTCCTCTAAGCTTGGCATTTTTTCTAATGTTTCACGTGTTTCATCAATCAATGTCTCAATAATTGCTTTTAAAGGACGGCGTTCTTTAACCATACCAGCTACTTGACCTGTCATAACTGAACCACCTTTGACATCTCCTTCAAAAACTGCACGACGAAGTGAACCTAATGTTAAGTACTCAAGTTGTTCAACTGTATAGCCTTCTTTTTCTTTGGCAACATACTCTTTAGACATTTTGTTTTTTAAAATACGTACAGGGACACCAGAAATACGACCAGTTACAACTGTATCTGTATCTTTTGCTTTGATAATCGCATCTTTGTATGTTTCATGAACAGGACACTCATCTGCAACAATTAACATAGTTCCGATTTGAACACCTACAGCACCTAGTGCAAGCACTGCCGCCATTTGACGACCACCGGCAATACCACCAGCTGCAACAACAGGAATACTGACAGCATCAACCACTTGTGGAACAAGCGCCAATGTTGTTAATTCGCCAACATGTCCGCCTGATTCTGTTCCCTCAACTACAACAGCATCCGCGCCAATTTGTTCCATACGTCTTGCTAGTGCAACACTTGGAACAACAGGAATGACTTTGATGTTTGCTGCTTTTAATTTTTCCATGTATGGACCAGGACTACCTGCACCTGTCGTGACAACCTTAACACCAAGTTCAATGATGATGTCAATCATGGCTTCACAATGAGGGTTCATTAGCATCAAGTTAACTGCAAAAGGTTTATCTGTTTTTGATTGACAAACTTCAATATGATGACGCATTGTTTCAGGGTCCATCCCGCCTGATGCAATAATCCCTAAAGCACCTGTGTTAGAAACTGCTGCTGCAAATTCACCCGTAGCGATGTGTGCCATCGCGCCTTGAAATACTGGGTATTTAATACCTAATAGTTCTTTAATACTCATTTTAACACCTACCATTCAATTAAATTTGCACCCCAAGTAAGTCCTGCCCCAAATCCAACAAGCAAATATTTATGTCCTTTTTTAAGCAAACCAAGGTCATCCATTTCTGCTAGTGCAATCGGGATACTGGCACTTGATGTGTTTCCATACTCTTGGATATTGATATAAAAACGATTAAGATCAACACCCAAATCTTTTGCTACTTTCTGCAAAATACGACGATTGGCTTGGTGACACACAAGATAATCTACATCATCGAGACTAAGTTGAGTGGTTTCAAGCGCTACTTCAATGCTTTTTTTAACAGCACCAATCGCAAATTCAAATACAGCACGACCATCCATCTTTAAATAATCTATTCTAGGAATATACAATGAATCCTTTTCATCATCCCTACTATCATTATAATGAAAAAGAAATTGTTTTTCATCACTTTTTTGTAAAATCATTGCACCAGCACCATCACCAAATAAAATGCATGTTGATCGATCTGTAAAATCAAGCACTTTAGACAATGTTTCAGCACCTATAACAAGCGCACATCGATATTGCATCTGTAAAAGTGCATCAGCTACTGTCAAAGCGTAAACATAGCCACTACATGCTGCATTGATATCAAACGCCATGACTGTTTGTTGTAACCCTAATTTCCCTTTCACCAAACAAGCAACAGATGGTGAATAACGATCTGGTGTTATGGTAGCAACAATAATAAGATCAATCGTGCTTGGATCAATTTGTGCTTTTTCAATGGCTTTTAATGCTGCTTTAGTTGCAAGATCAGATGTTGTTTCATCATCAACATGATGGCGACGTTCAATACCTGTTCTTGTAACAATCCATTCATGGTTGGTATCTACAATCTTTGATAAATCATCATTGGTCACAATGCGACTTGGTGCATATGACGCAACACTTTTTATTTTGCTCATCTTATGCCCTCTTTCTAATGCGTTGATAACGTTTTTTCAATAATTGTTTAACGGATAAATCTTGTAAACAATTAAGTTGTTTAGATAAAGATTGTTTGATTTGTAAAGTGATGTATTCAATGTGGCTTTCTATGCCACCTTTAGGTTCTAATATAACTTCATCCACAAACCCCATCTCTAATAGATCTGATGCTTGTAGTTTCATCAAATCAGCAACTTCAGGTGCTTTAGATGCATCTTTGTATAGTATAGAAGCAAATCCTTCAGGTGATAAAATAGAATAAACACTATGTTCTAACATCATCAAATGATCACCAACGCTTAATGCTAAGGCACCACCAGAGCCACCTTCACCAATAACAATGCCAATCACCGGTACTTTTATATCACTTAAAACTTGGAGACATTCACTAATGCAATGGCTTTGTCCTTGTGCTTCAGCTTCAATACCTGGGTAAGCACCTGGCGTATCAATGATGGTCACAACTGGTCGATTAAATTTTTCACTTTGTTTTAAAATCCGTAACATTTTTCGATAGGCACTAGGACGAGGCATACCAAAGTTATATTTAATGCTTTCCTCAACTGTTTTACCTTTCATCTGAGCTATAATCGTTACCGGTTGTGCGTTAAACATGCCAACCCCACAAAAGATAGAAGCATCTTCATTACCTAAGCGATCACCATGAAACACAACCACATCTTCAAATAAAGCTTCAATGTAGTCAATTGCTTTTAATCTTTTAGGATGACGCGATAGATAGACTTGGTCATAAGCACCTAAGTTCTCATAGGCTTCTTGTTCTAAACATTTAATCGTTTCAAATAATGATTGATAAGTTTCACTGAGTGGTTCTAATGTATCTAGCTCCATCTTCAATTTTCTAATTTTAGTTTCATATGCTTGATAACTCATGATTTCACCCCACCAAAGTATTTTGGTAAACAAGCCAAATATGCCTTTAATTCATGACGTTGTACAATTTCATCAATCAATCCATGTTCAAGTAAATATTCCGATGTTTGAAACCCATCTGGCAATGTTTCTTTAATGGTTTGTTCAATTACACGGGGTCCAGCAAACCCAATCAATGCTTTTGGTTCAGCAATGATGACATCTCCAGTCAATCCAAAACTAGCACTCACACCACCAAATGTTGGATGCGTTAAAACAGACACATAGAACAACCCTGCTTCATCATGTTTTTTTAGTGCTGCAGATGTTTTGGCCATTTGCCACAAAGAAAACATTCCTTCTTGCATACGTGCCCCACCACTTGTTGAAATGATCACAAGAGGTAATCTTAGTTTGGTGGCATGTTCAATGGCTCTAGTTATTTTTTCACCTACCACACTACCCATGCTCCCCATCATAAAACGTTGATCTAAAACTGCCATAATATACTTCACATGTCCAATGGTTGCAATCCCTGTAACCACTGCCTCATTAAGTTCAGTTTTTTCCATTAGATGTTCGATTTTTTCATCATAACCTGGAAAGTTTAGTTTATTTTTCGTTTTAAGATGTACATCTATTTCACGAAAACCATCACATAAAAGATTAATACGTTGTTCAACAGTTAAAGGGAAATGGAAGCCACAATGACCACAAACATAATGATGTTGTTTAAGTGTCTCCTTTAATGCTTGGCTTTTACAATTAGGACATGTTTCAAATACATCTTCAACTGTTTCTACTTTCTTTTTTTCTTTTTTTCTTCTTAATCCTTGAAAAAAACTTAACTGTTGTTTTCGTTTACGAAATGCTTGTTCCATCATAAACCTCCTCAACAAATGATTCAATAAAATGTGTATCGTAGTTACCTTCAACAAAAATAGGTTGATGCATCAAAATATAATGAAATTCAGTATTTGTATCAATACCTTCAATAATCATTTCTGATAATGCAGCCCTCATTTTTTTAATACAATCTAGTCTGTTTTTCCCATGAACAATCACTTTTGCTAACATTGAATCATAATACGGTGGTAAATGATACCCTTGATAAATGGCTGAATCAACACGTACTCCAAAGCCACCAGGCTGATGATAAAAAGAAATCTTACCAGGTGATGGTCTAAAATTGAAATTAGGGTTTTCAGCATTAATACGACACTCCATAGCATGACCTTGGAAAACAATATCATGTTGTTTAAAAGAGAGTGGGCGATTATCTGCAACATGAATTTGTTCACGGATAAGATCAATCCCAGTAATCATCTCAGTGACAGGATGTTCTACTTGGATACGCGTATTCATTTCCATAAAATAGAAATTTTGATTGGCATCAACGAGGTATTCAATGGTGCCAACACTATCATAAGCAATAGACTGAATGGCTTGGATTGAAGCTTCAAACATTTTTTGTCTTGTTTCTTCAGTGATAAATGATGAAGGCGCTTCTTCAATCATTTTTTGATGACGTCGTTGCATGGTGCAATCGCGTTCACCAAGATGCACATAATTCCCATAGCGATCACCAATCACTTGTACTTCAACATGACGTGGATGTTGAACAAATTGCTCCAAATACATCCCATCATCACCAAATAAAGTTTCTGCTTCTTTCTTTGCTGCAAGAAAAAGTTGTTCAAACGATGCATCATCAAAACAAACACGCATACCTTTACCACCACCACCAGAACGTGCTTTGATCATAATGGGATACGTAATACTAGATGCAAGTTCACGGGCTTGTGCGACATCTGTCACAACCCCATCACTTCCTTTAACTACTGGTACACCAGCTCGAATCATGTTTTCACGTGCAGCCACTTTATCTCCCATTAAAGAGATTAACCGATGGCTTGGCCCGATAAACGTTAAGCCACTTTCTTCAACCATACGTGCAAATGTTGCATTCTCAGATAAAAACCCAAATCCAGGGTGAATCGCATCACTACCAGTCATATGTGCAACTTGTAAAATAACGTTTTGATTTAAATAACTCTCATGTAAAGGATGGGCACCAATACAAACAGATTCATCTGCAATTTGAACATGCAAAGACTGGGCATCAGCGTCACTATACACAGCAACTGTCTTAATACCCATTTGATGGCATGCTCTAATAATACGAACCGCTATTTCACCGCGATTTGCGATTAAGACTTTTTTAATCATGACTCAACTCAATTAGTGGATCATGGTATCCAACAGCTTGCCCATCTTGTTTCAATATTTGAACAACCACTCCGTCTTGATCAGCGACAATTTCATTCATCACTTTCATTGCTTCAATAATTGCAATCACTTGTCCCTTGCTCACACGATCACCAACTTGTACAAATGATGGTGCATCAGGTGAAGGGCGTGAATAAAATGTACCAACAATCGGAGAAAGAATTTTTGGTTTCTCTTCAAGAACTGGTGTTGGTGCCATCTGTGTTGTTACAATTGGTGCAACAACAGTGCCTACTTGTCTTTCAAACTCCACACACACATCCTCTAATTCAACTTTCATTCTTGATAATTCTGATGATTCAAATAGTGCCAATAAGGCTTTAACTTTTTCCATAAGACCCTCCTAATAGTTTCAAGTTCAAACTATTTAATTAAAATAAAAGGCAAGTTACCTTGCCAATTATTTTTGACTTTCTAAAAAACTTACAATATCTTGTACTGTTTTAAATGCTTGTGCTTGTTGTTCATCTACTTTTACATTGTAACGATCTTGTAACTCTAACACAAGTTCAACAGCATCCAATGAATCAATGCCTAAGTCGTCAGCTAAAGATGAATCAATTTTAATTTCGTTTGCATCTAAATCCAATGTTTCGACTAAAAATTCTTTTATATCTTCAAACATAATATACCTCCTTTAGACATTTACATTATATTACACCAAACCATGTTTGTAAATACTGTTTTTTAAAAAGTTTGATTTTCAAAATATTGACGAATTGGAGTATCAACATGAATACTAATGGTGGCCACCATCTATGACTTACAAAACCATTCACTTCATTTAATTAAATAGAGATCATACTGATAATCCCTTAAAGAAATTGCTTCATACTATCTTTTAAACAAGTGTCATCAATTGATTTTGCTCCTAAAAACTGACAAAAAACATTTAAAGCACGTTCAAGTTGTTGAAACATGATTTCATCTTTTTTAACATCTTGTTCCCACCACCAATGATAAACAACAAAGCATTTGCTTTGACGATCAAATTTACCATCAAATCTTGCAATAAAGCTATCACCATACAATACAGGTAAAACATAATACCCATATTTTCGCTCATGAGCTGGTTTATAAACTTCCCAAACATAATCAAAGTTAAATAAAACCCTCACTAAATCTCGATCCCACAATAGATTATCTAATGGCGCTAAAATCTTTACCTGCTTTGTAAAGGACATCTTGGTAATTCTTTTTAAGTTATGATAGTTTTGAGCCGTTATGTATAACGTTTGCTTATGGTTAGGTAAATGAAAAGCAATAAGCTCACCGGATGAAACGAGTTCATTGAGATATGGCATACGATCACTTTTACGCTTCGTATAAGCATTTTGCCATACAATCCCATTTTGATCCCAATAAACACCAACACTATTGATTTTCCTTATCATATACCATTTCATGAACTCATGATTGTTTTTAAATGGTGATGTTTGATTGATGAGATTGTTGGGCAATAAGTTTTCAATTAAATCAAACTGTCTAATTGCATTTTTTTTATTTTTAATCCCAATCACACCACTAAGATAGAGATAATCAAGCACGACACTTGACGCCTTACGACTCCCCCATGTTGCGTCACCTTCTGAAATAGAGGAGATATCACTAGGAAACCTTGCACCAAACCTCTTAAAATGATCCATAATGGTATCTACAAGTAAAGTATCATTCAAATGATGACGATATGCACTTTTATGGGCTTCTCGAATAGGCAGCATATAAGGCCAATCTTTGGTGCTATAAATAGACATCATTTTATCCCAACCATCAATTAGTTGTCGATCTTGATACAAGAGTTCATCTAACATCGTTTCTTGATAATTAGGTATTCTTGATTGTAAAACCAAATCTGCATTTCGAGCGACCATGTTTAGCGGATCATATTGAATACAGCCCACTTGACCAACAAATTCGACGATACCTTCTTTATTGAAAAAGATGGGTTCTAGTAAGCCTTGGTGCCATAAAATAAATTTTCTTACAACCGCCTTATCAATCACAAGTACTTGGTGCTCATTCATGGTGACTCCTCTCATTCAATAACTTTTTTTACAACATCGAATGTTGATTGTTATCACTTATTCAAATTAAAATATGATTACATCTTTTTCCCTTTTTGACCACTTAATCCATTATTTTGTAAAACATTGGTCTCAAATGTAAATGTCATGGATTCTCTTATTTGTTGACGTTTAATCGCCAATTGAATTAACTGACTTGTAAGTGATTTGAAATCAATTCCTTTAGGTTCCCACAAATAAAATGCTAAACTCCCTGGAATCGTATTGATTTCATTGACATAAACAGCTTGTGTATCTTTATTCATTAAAAAATCAATGCGACAAACACCAGATGCATTTAGTACTCTAAATGTTTTAAGGGCAAGTTGCTCAATTTCATTTTGTTTAATCTCATCAAGTGGCGCTGGAATGATACGACTGGTTGAAGCCATGCCTTGAGCTTTACCTTTGCCACCAGATAAATACTTATCTTCATAAGAAAGCAATGCATCACTGGCTGCGACTTGTTCTAAAACACTTGGTTTTGCTTCTTTTAAATCGCCTAAAACAGAACAATTGATTTCCACAAGAGGACTTACTGCTTGCTCAATTAGAACCTTTTGATCATATCGCATCGCTTGTTCTAAGCCTTGTTTTAATTCATCTTCATCTTTAACAAACGAGATGCCAACTGAAGATCCAAGTGATGCTGGTTTCACAACCATCGGAAACCCAAGTGTCAATGCTTGATTTAAACAAGACTGAGCATCTTTTTCATAATCATGTTTGAAAAACCAAACAAATTGAGTCATTGGAATACCTGCATCTCTTAAAATGTTTTTCATAAATACTTTGTCTTGTCCAACTGCTGCAGCTTTAACATCACATCCTACATAAGGAATTCCTAACAGTTCAAACATCCCTTGTAACGATCCGTCTTCACCATTTGTTCCATGAACAACAGGGAATGCAACATCAATGCGTTCACGATAAGGTTTAAGGATTGCTTTAGGGTATCCTTCTAAAAACACCTGTCCATCTTGTTGAATAAGTATCACACGCTTCACGTTTTTCATCATCGCATTTAAATCTTTATACGATGCAATGTCTTTTAAAACATCTCCAGTGTATAAAAGACGATCCTTTGCCATATAAACAGGTATCACTTGATAAACTGTTTCATCAATGGCTAGCATGGTTTGTACTGCAGAGATAATACTTATTTCATGTTCTACTGATTCTCCTCCAAAAAAAACGGCTACATTAATTTTCATGTCTTTTCTCCTAATCAAAAATAGCTGGCAAATCATGGATGGCAACATCCATAATCGCATTAAATTCACTTGCGGTTATTTTAAATGATAATGGAGGGATTTTATCTAAGTCAAAGTACTTAACTTGAAGCACTTCATGACATGGTTCTTCTTTCCCTCCAATAATGCGGGCTTTAAATGCGCTTGTATAGCCAAAAGTATGTGTTGTGTTACGATGTTTACTGTAACAAATAAGACCTAAAAGGCGCTCAATTTCAACTTCATATCCAGTTTCCTGGAGCACTTCTTTAATCCCTGCTTCACTTGCAGTTTCACCAATATCACACCATCCACCTGGTAAAGACCACCCACCATCCATGGCTTCTTGTACCATTAAAACTTGGTTTAGTTCATTTAAAATAACAACTCGAACACTAATGTTGGGGGTTGGGTAAACATCTTTAATAAAGTAATTTGGACGATCAATGGTTTGATTGAAATACTTTTCCATCATTTCTTTAGATAAGCTTTCTACCTCTAAATAGTTTTCAATAGCATATGGGTCAGTTGAATACTTAAGTCCTATTTTAGCAATTGATTGTAGTTTAATTAAATAATCATCAAAGTTCATGGTTTCACCTCAAGAATATTATATCATGATTTATCAAAGAGAAAATAAAAAAGTGCCGAAGCACTTTAAAAATCTTTGTGTTTTCTAAAATATGATTGTTCGTGTGTGCACACAGGACAAATAGTTGGTGCCATCTTACCAATGTGTACATGTCCACACTCTGCACATTCCCAAACAATTTCCTCATCACGTTTAAACCATTTACCTGCAACCAACATCTCATGGATTTCACGGTAACGTTGTTCATGGCGTTTTTCGATATCAGCAATCATACTAAATGAACGTGCGACATCAGCATAACCTTCTTCTCTTGCTTCTTCTGCAAATTTAGGATACAAGACTTCCCATTCTTCTTGTTCACCATTAGCTGCAGAAACTAGGTTATCAACGGTTGAACCAGACAATGCTACTGGATACATGGCTTGAACAGTCATCATCTCATCTTCAAATCCATGACTAACAAGGTGTTTAAAGAAAATACCAGCATGTTCTTTTTCATTTGCTGCTGTTGCTAAGAAAATATCTGCAATTTCTAAAAAACCTTCTTTTTTAGCACGACTCGCATAAAATGTGTAACGATTACGTGCTTGTGATTCTCCTGCAAATGCATTCATTAAATTCTGAGCTGTTTTTGATGTTTTAAATGTCATTGTAAATCCCTCCTTAATTAGATTATACCCCTCTATTGGAATATTTCAAGCCCCTTTTATACACTTTTAATATTTCAAAATCAAAATAGTTATCTATTTCCCGTATATTTATATGAAATAATATAATATGAAATAATTATATATATTTATTATTTATAAATACTATAAATAAAAAGATGCATTAACGATTAAATGCATCTGGTAAATCATTCTCAATGAGTAAAACAACATCATCTCGTTTTAAGCCATAAACATGTGAAAACCCGTCAACAACCTTATCCACGACAATGACTTGATCCATGTCATAACCACTACTTTTTATGCCTTCATAAATGGCTTTTGTTTGGTTTTGTCCAACAAGAATAATCAAATCAGCCGCACCTTTCATATAAGTACCAAACAAACGATTGTATTCATCTTGCTTCTCACCAAGATCAATCATTCCAGGTGTCATGACAATCCGATAACCATCCATCTGCTTTAATACATCAAGACTCATTTTAGAACCCACAGGATTAGAGTTAAAGGCATTATCAAGTATCACAAGATTCCCTTGTTTTTTTAGTTCTAAACGATGTGCAATATAGTTAACTTGTTTTACTGCATCTTTTAATTCATCAAAATCAATACCTAAATGATAACCAACAGCAATTGCAGCTAAAATGTTGTAAACATTGTGTTCCCCTAAAAGACGTGTTTTAAAAGCATAGGTTTTTTCCTCAAATAAAACATCAAACGATGTGCCTTCTTTAGAATAACAAATGTTAAGAGCTTGAAACATAGCTGATTCTTTTATGCCATAAGTAATAATCTTACAAGTGTTTTTAATTTGATACGATTTAATATAAGGTTCATCCATATTCAAAATACCAACACCATCTACTGGTAGTTGTTCAATCACTTCAAATTTCTCATGTATGATGTTTTCAATTGATTTAAAAGTATTTAAATGTTGCGGCCCAATTGAAGTAAGAACCCCAATACTTGGTTGCACAAAATTCATAAGTTCTTTAATTTCACCAACTTTATCAGCTCCCATTTCAGCAATGAATACTTGATGAATTGGTTTTAACGACTCACGGATGGTACGTGTAATACCCATTGGTGTATTAAATGAAGCAGGTGTCATTAAGGCATAGTATTTTTTCGATAAAATTTCATGTAGAATATTTTTACTAGAGGTTTTACCATAACTACCTGTAATACCAATTTTAATTAATTGATTCATACTGTTTAGCTTTTGCTTGGCTTCATTTAAGTAACGTTGACGAAACGTCTTTTCTAAAGGTTCTAATAGCCAAAGTACGCCTTGCATCACATAGCCAGAATTAAAGCCAAACAAACACAGAATTGGTAATAAAACAGGTTGCAACAAAACGATTAAAACAAGGACAATAATGATTAAAACAAGGACAGCAATTTGTCTTTTTACGCGCGAGGTGACAACAAGTGGCTTAATGCTATGCGTTTGTTTGTGATTGTTGTATGCATCGATTGATAAAAAAAGCATCCATGCAACACCGATTAATACAAATGGATAGAGATAAACTTGGTCTAAAATCATAAACACCCAAACAAACATTGTCAACCAAAGCAATTGAAGATCAATCCAATCAATGATTGGATAAGATGACATCCATTGTCTTAATCGAGGTATTTCATAACGGTTTTGTTGTACCATTTGTAATGTATACTGATAACGAACAAATAAATAGATAAGTATTGATGTGACATAAATCAACACCATGAATAAACGTAAACCATTCATCTATTGTTCCTCCCTTAAAAACACATCTAACGCTGCAAGCACTTGAGGTAAACACTCTAAATAAGCATAATGCCCTGCTTGTTCAAACACAATTAGGCCAGCATTAGGAATCATTTTCTCCATTGTGTGTGCCATCCAAAGTGGGGTATCTTCATCTTTTGCTCCCCATATAATTAAGGTCGGTTGATGCATGGTACTTAGGAGCGGTGTTAAATCTTGATTGACAACTTTAACAAATGTTTTTTTCATCTCTTCACTTAATGCACGATAATCGCGGCTACCTGCTTTATTCATAAGATGCTTTTGGTAACGTCTAAAAAAAGGCAATGAAACAAGTCGTTTACTTATCTTGTATGTATAGACTCGTGTATAATATGCCCATGTACGTTTAGGACGAATGCCTGCAGCGTCCATCAAAACAACTTTACTTGTTTCAAACATATTCGCATAAACAATCGCAACACGACCTCCAAATGAGTGCCCCATGAGTATTGGTGATTGAATGTTCATTTGAGTCACAAATTCATGAATGAACCTTGCATAATCATCAACATCATATGGTACTTTAGGTGCTTCACTTTGTCCAAATCCAGGAAAATCAATGGTCCAGACACGATGTGTCTTTTGTAAGTGTTGATGCAGTGGCATCATCATATCAATATTTTGACCCCACCCATGCATCAATATCACATCTTGGCCTTCACCACTCATGTGATAATGAAAAACATGGTCTAGGATGGTTGTTTGTGTCATATAAATCCCTACTTTCATCCTATATTTTATCAAAAAAGTGATTCAGTTACTACCTTAAAAGAAAAAAGAACGATTAATTATTCATAAAATGGATTTCCTTATTACTTATTCCTTTGATTATAAAAGATGAATGAAACAGGTTTATTAATGTTTCTTCAAACATATGACCATCATCTAGTAGCAATCCAAAAAGTAAATATAAAAGCACACCTTTGGGTGTGCCTATAATGCTGACTTGACAAACAAATAACCAAATGGTTCTAGTGTCAGTTCTCCTATTTGACCTACTTCATCATTGAAATTGAAGTAACAATCAATCTTATGTGTCCTGTCGTAACGTGTAACAACCACAACATGTCGCTCTAGAAGTTGTACAGACTGAGCATTAAAAGGATTGAAGAGTGGCTCATCTTGTCTTTGCTTTAACAGTTGTTTCATTTGTGTAAAAATGAAATGACGACGCTCATTTGTTTCCAATTCTCTTACTAAAGTATCGTATTCAAGCTTTTCACGATTAATCCGACGATTAATGCCACTTGATATCATACCTGCTACATCATTTGAAGACCCAAGTAAGCTATGATAATAAATAGCTGGAACACCAACCAATGACATCATAAAGGCATACGCTAAAATCATACGCTGAAGTTGATAGCTATCATCACAGTCTAAAGCATCACAATAGTTGATGTTGAGTTCATAAGGTGATGTTGAGCCATCAACGTTTTGTTTATAGGAAATACGTCCTTGTTTATCCAAAACATGTTGCATGATTGCTTGTACTTCTGCTTCATCTAGAATGCCTTCAACAGGTCGCATCCCAATCCCATCATGACTCGCAAGAAAGTTAAAATATGTTGCAGTGTTTGAAGGGACTTCAATTGTTGCTGCCCACTGAGCTAATTTAGTCGCATCTTTGCTGATAAATGTGTGTAACATCAATGGTGGTAAAGTAAATTGATAAACCATGTTCGCTTCATTGTCTCCATTACCAAAATAGCTAATGTTTTCTTCATGAGGAACGTTTGTTTCAGTGATAATTTGGGCATGTGGGTTGAGATCGCTTAGAATAGTTCGCCAAATTTGAATGATTTCATGTGTTTCAGGTAAATGGATGCATGAGGTATGAGATTTTTTCCACAGGAAGCCAATTGCATCTAAACGAATACTGGTTGCTCCTTTTTCTAAATAAAACAACAAAATATCAGTTAATTCAAGAAATACATCAAAGGACTGGATATTTAAATCCACCTGATCTTCTGAGAATGTTGTCCATGCTTTTTTAGTTCCATGTGCACTTGGATAGTCATGAAACAAAGGACTTGTTCTTGGACGAACGACCATCGAGGTGTCAAAGTTTGGATCATAAGTAACAAAATAATCTTTATATGGTGCAACATCATTTAAATAGTCTTTGAACCACTTACTTTGACTTGACATGTGATTGGCAACAAAGTCGTACATAAGTCGGTAATCTTTTGCCATCATTTGTAAGTCTTCAAATGTTCCAAATTTAGGGTTTATTTGTCGATAATCAAGCACAGAAAATCCATCATCTGATGTGTATGGAAACATTGGTAAAATATGAACATCCCTTATAAGGGTTCCTACATGTTCTTTTAAAAAGCGATGTAATGTTTGAAACGTTTTCTTTTTTGCTTCATAAATACCATCACCATAAGTAATTAAATACGTATTTTGATAGGTTAAAGGTTCGCTTTTTTTAATATCAACATATTTTAGCATTAATGCATGAAGTCTTGCTTCAATGTTTGACTGGTCTTCATGTGGGTATAAAGCACAAAGCATTTCAATTACTTGTCTTTTCATGTGTTCTCCTTTTGATCAACCATGTTGCATATTGATTTGGTTCAAGTTTTAAAACAACAGGTTGAATGGTTGTTTCATCTAATAATACAGGAATCGCTTCAAAATCATGATCTAGCGTTAAATCAATTGGAAGTGCCTCTTGCGTCAAGTTAGCCAATCTCAAAACATAGTCATTACCTTGAATTGAGAAACTACTTTGGTACAAAGATGGATGACATGCAATGCCTAAAGGCATATGAATGTTTGTCATGCATGGCAATTCAAAGCGATCCAATCGTTGATTAAGTAAATTGTATTGTTGTTTTTGATAACTTAATACAGTTTGATACAAATGATGATAATCAGCTTGCCAATCAGCATTTGGCGTCACTGCGTACGTAAATGTCATTGGTTTTAATAATAACGCATCAGGTGTTTCAACTACTGTATTATTAATCCCTGATGCACGACCTGGTCTTGTCGTTAAATTGTCTTTACCTAAAAACGGAACACTCCTAAATAAGGTCAATTCAACACCATCATCAACCACTTCATATTCTTTCATTTGTTGTGATAAGACATACATATCTTCGTCTCCAGTTATGTGAATCATTTGGTCCATGACATCAACTGGTAATGGTTGTTCAACATAGCCTTCCTTTTTCCAATCAACCGGCTCATGGTCACGTTGAATCATCCCAAACGCTTGTTTTGCCCATACATTGCCTTTTATATGTAAAAGCGTACGAACGCGATGTTCTTTAACATGATTGGTCATATGATGTGTGATCCAAATCGCGCCATCAAGTTGTAATGTGACGATTGTTTTAATTCGATGTAAGACATTGTTCAATGATTGTTTTCTTTGCTGCAAGTCTTCTGGTAATGTCATGACATAATCAAAAACCATTTGTTGAGATGATTGTGTTGATGTCATCTTAATAGAATTCATATCAATCTCTGCTTTAATTCGTTTGTCCCCTTCAACATAAGCAAAATCATATGTATCCCCTTGATCTGCATCATCAACAATTGAAAGAAATAATTGTTTACGTTGGCTTTTTTTATCAAAAAGATACAATTGATGGTCTTCTACAAATACTTGATAAGCAATGTTTTCAACAACAGTCACTTGTTTTGGTAATATATAAGCATCATGTTTTGTTAAATGAATGATTTTATGAGAAAAAGCATCTAGATTGACATCATGAAGTAAAAGTTTAACATGGTGATATGGTGGCAATGAATCTAGGACCTCTCCTTTTGCTGTGGCCATTACTTTTGTACCACCATCAATGATTTGATTATCAAGCATTGTAAATGATATTTGATTACCTTCTTGATCAAAGAGTTCAAATGCACTCAAGTTGGTGTCTACTTCAACTTCAATTGGTTGATTGATTGATCTAAGTAATGGATTAAAAATCAATATTTGACCATCTTCTAATGATTGTGTTAGATAACGCATTAAAACATTGATCATCCCGTCGACTTGGTCTAAAACATCCATTAATCGATTGATAATCATTTGATTGGTGCGATCACTGTTACATCCTGAGATACTGTCATGTGCATGAACATCAAATAATTTGCGCCACATTTGAGTCATGATGGTTTCATTAAAAGCATGAATTCCTTTTGAATGTGCATAAACCATTAATGGTTCTAGTTGGTACAGGATGCGATGTTCAACCATACTATTGAGTTGTTTAATGTCATAGCGAGTAGAGGCTATAGTGCGATGAATCCTTGATTTTTGGCAGTGCATCAATTCACCTTTAATGGTGGTCAATGGTTTTTCTAACGCACATTCAATTTGATGTAACATGTCTTCATAGTTAGACATCACGAAATGATAACTGGATGCTTGTTGATTGAGTTGTTCAATAACTTTAGGTAAGTGTTCACGATATAAAACTTGATCCCCTCCAGCAGGTAATGCCAAGTGTTTGGTATGTTGGTTGAGCAAAGACAATTGTTCTAGTATTGGGGTAAGATGGTTCTCTACATATGTTTTGTTTGAAGATAAAAACTTACCTGGTCCATATCCAAAATAAAGATAATGGGTCATTATTCTTTGTCCATCAGGTGATTCCCAATTCATATTTAAATCTTGGCTTGTAAGTTGATTGTTTGCAATACCTCTTTGGATCACAGCATATCGAAGTTGAAATTGTTTGAAAATGGAAGGTAAATAACTGTTTTGTCCAAAAGCATCTGGTACATAGCCAACTTGAAAACATTTACCAAATTGATTGGCCTCCTTAATCCCTATTTTAAGATTACGAATGACTGATTCTTGGCTAATTAATCTTGTATCACATTGCGTAACCCATGGTCCAACCAATAAACGGCCTTCTTGAATCAATTGCATAAGATTTTGCTTTTGTTCAGGTCGTATCATCAAATAATCATGAATGACAGATGTCTGTCCATCAAATAAGAAAGGACCATTTTGTTTTGATTCATTTAAATAAGTAATTAAGGCAGTTAGATTTTGATCAAGAATAATATTTGAATCAATCAAATTAAAATACCATTCACGATCCCAATGCGTATGGGGTATAACGTGGACAATTCGTTTCATAGGTCCTCCTTTTCATGATGAAGAAGCACTAACGTGCCTCTTGTTTTTTTATGATCATGTAGCGTACAAAAATATTTGCAAAAGCAATAAATAATACGCCTACAACAACGCCTAACACATATGCACCAACATTGGTTGCGAGTGGCCAACCCCATATAGCAGGTAATGGTAACCACTGAACAGCACCAAAATAAATGGCTGTCCAAGAACCAAGTATCGCACCGATAATATTGATTGGGATTGTAATCAATGGATTTTTTAACATGAATGGGATTGCACCTTCACTCACTGCAATAAAGCCAAGTACAAGTGATGTACTGCCCGTTACTCTTAGTTCATCCGAGAAAACACGACGACGAACAACAAAGCGATCAATAACAGTAGCAAGCCCTAATCCAATTGGCGGAATCACTATGGCAAGCACACGTGGCGTTAATGGGAAAACACCTTCTGCAGCAAGTGGAATTGCGACAGCCCCAGCAGCTTTGTTGATAGGTCCCCCTAAGTCAAATGCTGTTAACCCTGCAATTAAAGCAGATAATCCATATTTTCCAACATCTTGTGAACGACGAATGAATTCTTGCATTTGAAAGTTTACCCATCCAAACACTGGTTCGACAAAGAAGTAGCTTGCAAGAAAAACAATCAATAAAGTGACACCTGGAATAATTAACATCGGTTTAATCGCCGAAAGATTTTTAGAAACTTTTAAATTTTTGTTGATCCAATCTGCGACAAAACCAGCAAGGAATGCTAAAATGATGGCGCCTATGAATCCTGATGGTACAGCCCCTTTTAATCCTAGTGGCCCAATATGAAGACCGCCAGCCAACATACCAGCAGCAAATCCCGGAACTAATCCTGGTCGATCAGCGATTGAATACGCTGCAAACATACCAAAGATTGGATAGATATAGGTCAATAATAAACTGCCAAATTTATCCATATGGTACAACAACCACATCCATCGACTTGTTTGTTGAGCCATTAAGTCAGCTGAAATAATGATTTGTGTCACACCAAATCCCATTGCGATAAGCTTTGCAATACCAACTAAAAGTCCACCCGCAACTAGAACTGGAATCATGTATGAGATACCGTTCATTAAAGCTTGATAGAATCGTCCTTTTTGTGATACTGAGTCTTCTAGTGTAACAGCTTCATTGACAATTTGTTTACTCGAAATCAATTGTTGAATGACTTTTTTAGCATCATGCAGTGGTTCAGCAACTTTAACTTGAACAACCTTTAATCCATTAAATCGCTCTTTTTCTTTCACTGCAACATCTACTGCAAAAATAACACCTTCTGCTTTTTGAACATCCTCTTTTGTAATACGATCTTCAATACCACTTGCACCTTGTTTCTCTACTTTAATGCTATAGCCAAGTTCATTGGCGGCTTCTTCTAAACTAGTTGCAGCCATGTAAGTATGCGCAATACCAGTTGAACAAGCTGTTACAGCTAATAGATAACCTCTACTTTCTTTTGTTGAAGTGACTTCCTTTTCTTGGTTAAAGAATGAAACAAATGTTTCATACGCATTCACAGTTCGTAAACGTTCAACTTCTTTTTTACTGCCAAGTGCACGACTTAATTGAGACAATACTTGTAAATGAATATTGTCTTCATTTGTTTTTGGAATGGCAATCATAAATATCATATCTACTTGATTATTTGGATCAATGCTTTCCCAATCTTTGATTGGTTTTTTGAGTCTAGCAAAAACAACAGTGGGTTCAAGTACACTTGCATCTTGACCATGAGGAATGGCTAACCCATTTTCTAATCCCGTTGGTGATTGCTGTTCTCTTGCGTAAACAGCTTGTTCAAATGCTGTCGCGTCTGTGACAACCCCTTCTTTTGCTAGCAATGCGATCATTGCTTTAATGGCCTCTTCTTTTGTTTCAAAATGCTCATCAAATAAAATAAATTGTGGCTTTAATACATCTTTTATGTTCATTTTAATCCCCCTCTAGTAAGTGCTTACAATGGCATTGTATCATGTTCATTTGTTCTTTCTTGTACATAAAGCGTATAATTGTACAACCGTATCATCTCCATACTAGTAAGTCAGTGGCATTTGCCTTATAATAAGCATAAAAGGAGGTTGCTATGCCAAATCTTATTCAATTATTTGAAACCCAAGTGCATTTATTAAGTGCTTCAGAGTTACATGTTTTATACACATTAGAAAACATGAATAGTGATCAGTATCATGCATTAACTTTGATTCAACTTGCTAAACTAGCCAATGTGAGTACAACCACGGTTATTAGAATGTGTCATAAAATGAATCTTGATGGGTTTAGTGAATTAAAATACTCACTATTGAGTTTACCTTCAACCGTTCAAAATCCCATGTCTTTTTTTCAACAAATTGAGTCTTTAAAACAAAATCAACCTGTTTATAAAACCATTGCCGATCAATTAATTGAAGCAAATAAAGTTTTAATCATTGGCGTTGGTTTATCAAAACCAATTGCAGAATATCTGAGTAAGTTGTTGTTACAATCCGGAAAAGACTCTCGTTACATTTATGATTCTCATATCCTAACACTACTGCCACAAAGTGTTAAAAAAAATGATTTGATTATTTATATATCATCAAGTGGCAAAACAAAAACAATTCATAATGTAGCAAGTCAATTGTATCATAAGCAATGCCATACTGTTGGTATAACCAATCAGTTTGATCAACAACTACAACAATATTGTGACATCTATTTAACAACTGATGTCCCAAGTCAACAGATTAATCATTTTGATGTAACACCACGTTCTTACTTAATGTTTGTTGTGGATATGATTTTTGAACACTATCTACATGCTAAGGAATAGAAAACAATTCATTGTATTTTTATTGGAAATTGCTTATAATGAAGGGGTATCCATTAACAGAAAGGAGTGTTTTTATGCCATGGTTATGGGTTGCGATTTTTGTCATTGCAATTGTTTTAGAGGCTGTAACATTTGACTTGGTTTCAATATGGGCAGCAATCGCTGCGTTGATTGTTTTGTTTTTGAGCTTTACAAACATTTCAATAACAATTCAAATCGCATTGTTCTTTATCATTGCAATTATTTTGTTCTTGTTTACAAGACCATTAGTAAAACGTCGTATTAATGTGGATGTTATGCCAACTAATGCTAAAGCATTGATTGGGAAAAATGCCATTGTGACAAAAACAATTGAGCCCTTTAAAATGGGTGAAGTTAAAGTTGATGGTAGTTTTTGGAGTGCTGTGAGCCATCAAGATGACGAGGTTATTTTTCAAGGTGATATTGTCCGTATTTTAGAAATTAAAGGTGTTAAGCTTGTTGTAATGAAAATTGATTAGGAGGAAATACAATGGAATTTATTATTATTTTTGTTGCTGTTTTAGTTATTTTATTATTAATACTATTTTCAACAATTAAAGTCGTTAATCAATCAAATGCACGTGTTGTAGAACGTCTAGGTGCGTATCAAAAAACGTTAGAGGTTGGTGTTCACTTTGTCATTCCGTTCATTGATCGTATTGCAAGTCATGTCTCATTAAAAGAACAAGTATATGACTTCCCACCTCAACCTGTTATCACTAAAGACAATGTGACTATGCAAATTGACACAGTTGTTTATTTTCAAATCACAGATCCTAAGTTATATACATATGGGGTTGTACGTCCCCTTGCTGCTATTGAGAATTTAACTGCGACAACGCTTCGTAATATTATTGGGGATTTAGAATTAGATGAGACACTGACATCACGTGATATCATCAATGTTAAAATGAGAGCGATTCTTGATGAAGCAACCGATCCTTGGGGTATTAAAGTGAGTCGTGTTGAAGTTAAAAACATCATTCCGCCAAGAGATATCCAAGAAGCGATGGAAAAACAAATGCGTGCTGAACGTGAACGTCGTGAATCTATCTTACGTGCTGAAGGTGAAAAGCGTGCTGCAATCTTAACGGCTGAAGGTGAAAAAGAGTCTGCAATTTTACGTGCAGAGGCTAAAAAAGCGCAATTGATTGCTGAAGCTGAAGGTCAAGCTGAAGCACTAAGACAGCTTTATATTGCGCAAGCTGACGGGATTAAATTAATCAATGAGTCTAATCCTAATCAAGCATTTGTTGCTTTAAAAGGTTTTGAAGCATTAGAAAAGGTAGCAAATGGAACATCTACTAAAATCATCATTCCATCAGAACTTCAAGGTTTAGCGGGTTTAGCGACTACTGTAAAAGAAGTATTTAATACAGATATTGAGCATAAAAAATGATCTCACAGGTAAATGAAGAAACAAAATCATTGTTTCTCAATGTTCTAAAAGAAGCCAATCAAAGAATCTTAGATAAAGGTGAAAAGATGTGGTTAAATGAGCATCTTAATTTTGAAACACTAGAAGAAGAATATCCAGATGGTCTATACTATTTAGGTTGTTTTGATAATCAACCAGCCTATACCGCCATTTTGATGTTCAAAGATATTCCTTTTTGGGGTGAAAATAGCGACAAGGAAGATGCCGTTTATATTCACAAACTAGCCATATCTAATGCCTTTTCAGGGACTGGTGCTTCAATGAAAATGCTTGATGATATTAAAGAAGAATGTGTGCGTTTAAATAAAAAAAGCATGCGTCTTGATGTTCGTGCAAACAAACCAAAACTCATTGCCTTTTATGAAAGATATGGTTTTAAACGTGTTAAAACTGATCAATTCTATTATGGTGAAGGCCATTTATATGAATACCAATTAAGCTAGCTAGTCTAGCTTTTTTTTAATCAAACAGCGAGTTACTTCTTGAAGGGTTAGTTTCATTGAAGGGTTGGGTTCAAACCATGAATCGATTGAGCCATTAAATACAAATGTATATTGACTTTATTTTCTTTTCTTAAACTTAAACCACCAAATTAATAGAATAACTCCAAAAGCCAAAAGAACCCATACGATGATACTTGATACTTGATTCATGAATACAACAATCACTTCATAATGATCACCAAATAAAAACCCTAAATAAACCAACACCGAGTTCCAAATAAGTGAGCCAATTGTTGTATACAATAAAAACAAGCTCATTTTCATTTTTGCCATGCCTGCAGGTAACGAGATTAAGCTTCTTAATACAGGAACGAAGCGACAAAGCAATACTGCTATTGATCCTTTTTGATCAAACCAATCTTTAGCACGAACAACATCTTCAGGCTTTACTCGTAAATATTTATATGTTTTTATGGCAATACGTTGCATACGCTCAAGACCAAAGTATGATCCAATGTAATAAAGCAACAATGCACCAATGACTGATCCAATTGTCGCTGCAATGACAACGCCAACAATGGTTAATGATGATTTTGTTGTGATAAAACCTCCAAAAGTTAGGATTAGCTCTGAAGGAATTGGTGGAAATAAGTTCTCAATCATAATTAAGAATAAAACACCAAAATAGCCAAACTGATTCATAAGTTGAATAATTATTTGTTCCACATAAACACCTCTTCAATACTATATCATATTTACTTTGTTATGCAACTAAAAAAGACCATTTTATTGGTCTTAAGTCAGTTTAGTTGATAAATCGATTAACTCATCATTTGGTGTATCTTGAACAACAACTCTAGTCTTATCATGAATCAATGTTTGAATCAGTTGTTTTTCAGCTTGTGTTACATAGACAGTCTTTGTTAGCTGTGTTTTTTTACTTGATGGTTTTGTTCTTGCTAAGTAAACTGTTTTTAAAGACACAACATCATTGATGCGTTTTGCATCTTCTAAGGAAGCAACAAGAAGCAACATACGATAACCATCTGTTACACCACTTTCTATTGCTTTTATAGCATCATCAACTGATTTAATCACAAGTTTAACCCCTTTAGGTCTTGCCACTTGTGTTGATCTAAGTAAATGTTCATTTAACAGTAAGTCATCGTTTGCAATCAATATACAATTAATATCTAAATGTTTTATCCAAGTATAAGCAACCTGCGCGTGGAGCAGTTGGTGATCGATTCTAACAAGTTTAATCATTAGAAATCATCCAATGGTTCTAGTTCAAATGGATCTTCATTACAATAAATAATACCACGCTTTGCTGCTTCAACACAACGACGAATCGTACGTGCTACTTTCTCATTAGGATTGGATAAAATAAGTTCTAGTATTAATAATAAATTCATGCCACTCACTAGATGGACATTTGGATATTCAAGTAGTTCAATACACTCGTTGTTAACACTCCCACCATATAAATCTGTCATAATAATTACATCATCTGTTTGACTCAATGCTTCAATCTTTTCTTTGATACTATCCATAAAATGCTCACCTGTTACATAAGCACAATGAATCGACACATGTTCTTGCTTTCCAGCAATCATTTCTATAGCACCTAGGTACCCTTCTGGAAGATAGCTATGTGCAGCAATCATAAAGTGTCTCACAACAATCGCCTCCCTCTAGACATATTCTATCACAACATTGTAACCGTTTTCAATAGTTTGTTAAAAAAAGACATAAAAAAACACGACTACTCTACTTATCGTGTTTATATTCGTTTATTTTCGTTAGAACATGTGCAATATCTTCATGGACATCATCCGCTAATGATTGATCTATTTGAAATGTTGGATCCTTGATTGCTAAAACAGTTGCCCCTGCTTTTTTTCCAGCAACTATCCCTGGATACGAATCTTCAACAACCAAACAAGCTTCTGGTTCAACTCCTAATTTACTTGCAGTATATAAATAGATTTCTGGATGTGGCTTCGATGCTTTGAACTGTTCACCTGAAACCACAACATCAAAATAATCGTGTAAATCGCACATTGTCAATACTTTTTGAATGGTTGGCATTGATGAAGATGAAGCGAGTCCAGTTGGTATGCCTTGTGCTTTTACTTCTTTTAATGTTGAAACAACATTTTGTTTTAAAAGTGAGACATAATCAATTTCTTGTTCTTGATAGAAAGCAACATAAGCATCAACAAAGTCTTCAAAAGACCCTTCATCAAACCATTCATGCATCAATACAAAGCTATCATGATTGGACTTACCAATCAAAGAGGCAGCTTGTTTAAATGTTACAATTTTTTGATGTTTATTAAAAAAATCAGTTAAAAGTTGGATGTGATGACGTTCACTATCAATCAGGACACCATCCATATCAAATATAATGGCTTTCATTGTTCACCTCAATTAAAAATACGGTTTCCCGTATCTATTTTTTTAATAGCGATCCTGCTGCTTCATCACAAATGATGATAACATCATGATGTTGCTGAAGAATCGATGCTGGTACATCAGTCGTAACACTTCCTTCAACAGTTGCTTTAATTGCTTCAGCTTTGTTTTCACCAAATGCCAATAGAATGATTTTTTTTGCTGCCATAATAGAAGCAATACCCATTGAGAACGCCTGTCTTGGGACATCATCAATTGAATCAAAAAAACGTTTATTTGCTTCAATTGTTTCTTCAGTTAAATCAACCAAATGTGTTTTAGTTTCAAATGGTGTTCCTGGCTCATTAAACCCGATATGTGCATTGCTGCCAATTCCAAGAATTTGAATGTCTATCGGATGTTTTTCAAGCACTTCATTATATCGATCGCATTCTACTTTAGGATCTGATGCAACACCATTAGGAATATATGTTTGTTTAAATGGTTTGTGTTTGAATAAATGTTCATGCATAAAATAAGCATAACTTTGTGGATTTGTTTTTTCAAGTCCTTTGTACTCATCAAGATTTGCAGCTGAAACACTTGTAAAATCAAGATTACTATTCACCATAATCTCATACAAACTAAGCGGTGTACTACCAGTTGCAAGTCCCATGACATGAAGTTCATTTGCTAATAATGAAGCTTTAATGAGTTCAAAAGCACGTGCACTTGCTTCTTGTTGATTTTTATAAATTTCTACTTTCATGTTTTTCCCACCTTTTCCTTTTCATTATAGCATCACTAAATGTTTATTTCAATCCATTTCAATATGATTACCAATTTATGAAATTTTGTTTTAAGCATTAAAGTTGAACCAATGAACAATTATCTTATATAATGTAGATAGAATGAGAGGTAGATACTAGATGAAAGCAATCAGTGCATGTTTATGCGGTGTTAACTGTAAGTACAACGGTCATAATAATGCCAAAGAACATTTATCAAAAAACAAAGAAGACTTTTTACTCATCTGCCCGGAACTTGAGGCAGGACTTGGCGTGCCTAGACCAGAAGTTGAGATTGTTGGAGAGATTGTTACCAATGCTTATGATGATCTTGTTAGTGGACAAATCAAAGTGGTCGATAAAAAAGGAAAGAACTATTCTAAGGCATTCATAACAGGTGCAAATATCGTTTTAGAGCGTGTTTTAGATAAGAAAGTTAAAACGGTAATATTAAAAGATGGTTCTCCAAGTTGTGGTGTTTATTCAATTGCTAGTGGGCAGTTTAATGGTTCTAAGATTGAGCAAAAAGGTGTTTTAGCTGCTTTACTTGAAAAACATGGTATTGAGGTTTTGGGTGAATAAAAGAGAGGTTATGTCAATGACATATGCCTCTCTTTTTTTAATCAATCATAATTCTTGCTTCATCTGGTACAAACTCAATAACACAATAAGACTCATCTTCTATTTTTTCAGGAAATAAATTCTCCATCCAAGGCTGCCAAAGCGACTCTTTTAGTTCCTTGTCTTCTCGAATCCTTGCGATTCCACTAAAGATGCAAGCACTTGTATCTTGTTGATATACAATTTCAACATCAGGATGTTGTAAGATGTTTTGAACTTTAGTAGATGTTTTACGCGAAACAAAGTAAAAGCGATCAAGTGAATCTATTTTTAAATTCATCATTGCAGTGATTCTAGGTGTATGTGTTGGATTTTGAGTCGCTATTAAAACAGCCTTTTGTTTTTTTATAAATTGTAAAACTTCAGGAACGTTTTGTTCGTTCATCATGGACAAAAACCCTTGGTGAAATACTGGCATATAATACCTCCTAATAGCTTTCTTTTGTTAGGTCGGCTGCCTCAACACCAATCAATGTTGCAGTAGAACCACTTCCTGCACCAATGCGATCAACACCCATTGCAATCAGTTTTTCCATTTGTTCTTGTGTTTTAATACCGCCCGATGCTTTCACTTTTATACGTCCTTTTGCAGCATCTAGCATAACTGCCATTTTTTCAACTGTTGCACCTTTACCACCACCAAAGAAACCTGTTGATGATTTTGTATAATCAGCACCAGCACGAATTGCGATTTCAGTTGCACGAATGATTTCTTCATCAGTCAAAGCATCTACTTCAAAAATGACTTTTAAAGCCACATGATGTTGATGGCAAAGCGTTGCAATCTCACGAATTTCAGCTTCTACAATATCGTCAGCACGTGAGCGAAGCAATCCATAATTCATGACCATATCAATTTCTTGAACTGGATAACTTAGAAACTTTTTAGCCATCTCTAGTTTGATATCAATTGTTGATAGTCCATGTGGAAAATCCAAACAAGGCACTAAATAAACATCACTTCCTTCAAGCAATGTTGCAGCCATTGATAAGTCACAAGGACGGACACAGATACCTTTTACATCCATTTTAATTCCGTTTAATATTTCTTGTTTTGCTTCTTCCATTGACAACTCTGGTTTCAATACAGCATGATCAATATATTTAGATAGTTTCATTTTGTTGCCCTCCTTTTATAAGTTCAATTTCATTTTTTATTTGTTGCATTTGTAAATCTAGCTGATTTGCAATTAATGCATATTCTTTTAGTTGCTTAGCCATGGTACTTGTGACATCACAATCCCCATTTTTATAATATAATTTATGTTCTAAGCTTGCCCATGTATCCATCGCAGTTGTTCTAATCTGTATCTCAACTGGTACATATATTGTACGATTAGATAAGAAGACAGGCACCTTCACAATAAGATGTAAACTACGGTAGCCACTTGCCTTTGGATGCTCAATATAGTCTTTAATTTGAATGATTTGTAAATCATCTTGTCGTTGTAAAACTTCAGATAAATAGTAAATATCATCAATAAAGGAACAAACAACGCGTATACCTGCTATATCGAGCACATGTTCACTAGCATTTTCAACTGTTGGCATAATATCCATTTGTTGTAACTTCCTTACGATACTTGCGGGTTTTTTAATCCTGCTTTTGAGATGTTCTATTGGATTTTTAGAATGTACAAGTTTGTATTCTTGATCAAGAATATCCAATTTTGTTTTCATTTCATCCAAAGCAAATTTATATTGCATCAACATTTCAGTCCACTGATTAAACTCATCAAAATCAATCACGAACATGCCTCCTTACAAAGTAGTGCTCATATGCAATACTATTTTATCACAGTTTAACTAAAACATAAACAAAAAAAGCGCTATGATAGCACTTCTTTACTTTGACATTGAAAATAACCAAAACCAATAGCTGCAATCATCACAACAATCACAATCACTGTTGGTACAATTGGCCAGTTTTGTGTCAGTAAAATCATAGGATCAAACCATTTGAACGGTGTTAAAAAGACGCTTAAATTAAGTAAATCAGTTATTTTAGCTAATACAAAGAAGAAAATAAGCACAAAGTAAACGAGGTTTTTATGGTAAATGGACATGACAACAAATGCCAAATGATAAAATAATAATTGTATCAGTAAATGTCCAAGTATGATTGGTATAATCATTGAATCCAAAGGTTGTTTAGCCATGACATAACTTAGGATAAGTGATAAAACAAAACAACTAATAAAAAACAATTGTATACAAATACCTGCCACATATTTTTTTAATAAAATTTGTTTTCTTGTAAGTGGTCTTGTATAAACATACTCCAAAATACCATCTTCTTGATCCCTTGATGTAAGTAAATGCCCCGTAACAACACCAAAGAAACTGGCCATAATCACAGTATACGTAAGTGTCACAGCCATGTAATTAACAAAAACTGATAAATCTAAACCTGGTGTCATACCAAACATAATTAAAACAACACGCGGTAGCTTAGCAATCATTTGATTGGTTGCAGGATCGCTGACAACCATATCATATTTAGTAATCGAACTCACAACCAAAAGAAAGAGAAGTAGTGACCAAACAAGGACTATCCATTTCTGGCGTCTTATTTCGAGTAAAATCATAGTCGTCCCCCCTTTACATCAAGTTGTGATAAACACCACATCCCTACACCTACGCTAAATGTAAAGATGATACATGTTGTGATGATCATCGTTACTATGTGTCCATCTTTGATGTTGTAATAATCCATGAGTGAAATAAATCTTAGTGAATGCCAAATGCCACCTTGTTCAACCATCAACTGTAACAAATAAAACAATAAAGCACTTGTTAAACTAATCAGTGCAACTTGTTTGGTTGCATAAAATGATCCTACCAGCATCGCAATAAGCATTGAAGCGTAACTTAAAAGGCCAACATTGAACACCAAGCCTACGATAAACCCATGCTCCAAATTCAATGCCATAAGTCCAATTTGAAACATAAACCACATGAGAATACTCCCAATCAGAATCAAGAGACTACCAACAACCAATTTGATGCCAAACCAATGATGTTTCGTTATTGGTCGTGTGTATAAATAATCTTCCATGCCATCTTTACGTTCTAAGTTCATAAGGGTTGTCCCCAAATGAAAGCCTAGCATCATCATGCCAATACTAATGATGAGTCCACCAAAAAAACGGAAATAACTTTCAAAATTATTAATTTGATCAAGTTTCATTGCTTGAATCAGTTCTTTTGGTAATTGTTTGACGATCGTTTCAAAATCACTGGCAATATATGGATAGAAAAAAGCATACATCAATGTGAGCAATGAAATCGTTAAGATATATGAAATGAGTGTTCTTTGATAGCGACGAAGATAAAACAAGATGACATGTTTATTCATAATAATGCATGAAAATCTCTTCAAGTTCAGGTTCTTGAATACTCACTTCATCTAATGCAATCGTCGCTAAGTATTGAATCAATGGATTGATATTGCCACTATACATGAATCGATAGACACCATCTTGGATGTCTAAGTCTTTGATCTCAATTGGTATTTGAAGCGATTCATTTGTTTTTAAAACGACTCTTTTTACATTGGTTTGTCTAATCGATTGCACTGTGTCTACTTTTAAGATTCGCCCATTCTTGATGATGGCAACGCGATCACAAAGACGTTGTACTTCACTTAAAACATGTGATGAAATCATAATGGTCGTACCTTTTGCTTTTTCATCTAAAATAAGTTGGTAAAACTTTTGTTGCATCAAAGGGTCTAATCCACTTGTTGGTTCATCAAGAATCACAAGTTTTGGTTCATGCATAAAAGTTTGAACAAGCCCTAGTTTCTTTTTATTACCAAGTGATAAGTCTCTAACTTTTAAATGGCCTTCTAATTCAAATAATGTCATAAGTTCATACATTCGTTTTGTGCCAATTTTAAAGAATGTTGCATTATACAACAAAAATGCTTCAACACTCATTGTTGGGTAATAAGCAACTTCACCTGGTAAATAGCCAATTTGATGAAACAAGGATGCATCAAACGGTTTACCCATGAGTGTAAATTGACCACTATTAGGATGAAGCAAACCAAGTAAGGTTCGTATTGTGGTTGATTTACCAGCACCATTTGGGCCAATAAATCCAAACACTTCGCCTTCACTAACTTCAAATGTAACATCAAATATGCCCTTTTTGTTGGGATATATTTTAGTCAATCCCTCTACTTTAATCATATCCATAAAAGAACCCCCCATCTTTATCAACACTACTATATACCTATCTTACTTGATTGTCAAATACTGATACGATACAATAAGTGTAGGAGGTTTTTTATGAAAACATACAAAGCAATTATATTTGATATTGATGGCACTTTACTTAACACACTAGATAAAAACATGCAAACCCTTAAAACAATCATTAAAGAAGAAACAAACCAGGATTTACCCATAGAAGCAGTTTATGAATACGCGCCTTATCCTGGATTAAATGTTATGCATATGCTAGGTTTTAAACAACCAGAAACAGTTTACCAACGTTGGGTTCAACTTGTTGAGTCTTATCCATTTCCTGTTGCTGCTTTTGAAGGTGTTAAAGAGATGATGATGACACTTAAACATGATTATTTATTAGCAGTTGTTTCGTCTAAAACACACAAACAATATTTGATTGATCGAGCTGGACACGATTTCTTTGATGATATCCAAGCTTGTGTCTTGTTTGAAGATACAACACAACATAAACCCAATCCTGATCCCTTACAATTGTGTTTGAAGCAACTCCAATTAGCTGCCTCAGAGGTACTCTACATTGGCGATGCTAATCAAGATGCACTTGCTTGTCAAGCTGCTAATATTGACTTTGGACTTGCTTTATGGGGAAGTATTGAACCAAGCTTTATTGAAGCAACTTATCGTTTTAATACACCAAATGATGTCACCACCATGTTAAAAAGGAACCACTAGTGGTTCCTTATAACATTTAAATAAACTGTGAAACAAACCCCTTCATCAGTATTGCTCACATGAATACTACCGTGATGTAATAAAACAAGTTGCTTTGCAATCGCTAGTCCAAGGCCTGAAGATTGATCACTTCTACTTGTATCAACTTGATAAAAACGTTCAAACAGATGTGACAAATGTTTATCCTCAATTGGAGGACTTGAATTGATAACATCTAGTTTCAACCGATGCCCTGACTTACTTGTTTTAATCCAAATAGTTCCTCCATCCGGGGTGTACTTTAAAGCATTATCAAGTAAAATCATTAGAATTTGCTTAAATCGTTCAACATCTATTTGTAGCATTGGATTGAAGTTCAACTCAGTTAACAGTTTTTTACCACTTACTTCAACAAGTTCTTCAAATACATTAAAACATGCCATGATTTCATCTTCAATACTAACTTGAACAACATCAAGGACCAACATACCACTATCGCCTCTTGATAAAAGCAACAAATCTTCAACTTGTTTTTTCATACGACGACCTTCATTTTTAATCGCAATGACATCTTCAATATGATCCTCAATGATCCCATCTTGATGTTTTAATAGCTTATCAGCTTTTAACATGATTACAGTGATTGGTGTTCTTAGCTCGTGACTGGCATCATGGGTAAACTGTTGTTGCTTTTTCCATGACAAATAAATAGGTTTCATGCTCTTTTTAGAAACAAAATAGCTCATCAGTATACCTGCTACAATGACGAGTGCACTGCCATAAAACAACACTTGTTTTAAGTGGTTTAACAAATCTAGGCTATCTATGTTTTTTGACAACAACAAAACATAATAAGTACGATTTTGAAAGGTTGCAGGATATAATATACCTGGCAAATAAAATGTCGTTCCCTCAACATTAATTTTAAAGTTTATCATGGTATTGGTTTTTATTTCTTTTGATGTTAAAGTGACATCAATATTTGAATAAATATAGCTTGGTAAAAGTTGAAAATCCTCATTGTATATTTGTCCAAGCATTCGATTTTGCGTCATGAAAATAGACAAATCCGTTAAGGTCATTGGTGTTGAAAGGACTTGCGTTTGAAGCTGTTCAAATTGTGCTTTTAGTGTTGCTTCATGTCGATGTGATTCTTGACTTTTAACCACCTCAAAAATACTAAACGAAAAGAAGCCAACCAAAAAAGCAAAAGAAACAAAGTAAGTAAGCCAAATACGTTGTTGATGCTTTGTCATTTAAATTACGTATTCTTTACAGCACGCATCATATAACCTATACCACGAATGGTTCTTAAATAATGTGCACACCCTAATTGTTTTAAGTGATTTCTAATCGCATGTGAATAAACTTCTACAACATTAATTCCCGTATCTGAATCAATACCCCAAATGCGATCAAAAATTTGTTCTTTTGAAAGAATACGGTTCTTATTTAAAAGTAAGTATTCCAACAGCTCATATTGTCTTCCTCTAAGCTCAATGACCTGCCCATTTGCTTTAAGTGTACGACTGCTAGCATGAAGCTCTAACTCTTCAAATCTTAGTATTTGATTTTTATCTTGTCTTTTCAAAACTGCCTTAATTCTGAGCAAAAGTTCCTCTTCATCAAATGGCTTAATGATATAGTCATCACATTCTAATCGGTAACCTTGAATGCGATCTTCTAGTTGGTCTTTTCCAGTAACAAAAATAACTGGTGTTCGTTTGTTGTGTTTGCGATAAGCCTCAAGCAGTTCAAACCCATCCATACCTGGCATCATCACATCTAAAATTAGTAAATCAAACTCACTTTCTTTTGCAAGAAAAAGACCTTCTTCTCCATTGTACGCCGTTTCAACCTGAAAATCTCGCTCTAAAATGTGTTTTAGGCTTTCATTAATACGAGTATCATCTTCTACAACTAAGACTTTCATTGTACCCCTCCTCCTATTTTCGAACTAATCAATTTTAAGTATATCGTTCATTCTTTTAAAATTCAAGTTATTTTGGGTGTTAAAATTTAGATCCCTCACTTTTCTATTTCAATACCTATCATATAATATATACCTTAAATAAACCATAAAAACAAAGAATTTCATTTTTATTTCAATATTTAGAATTTTGTTTCAAAACAAGTTTTCCTTTATTTAACACCGATAATGAAAAAAGATAACTAAATAGTTATCTTAATATAGGTTTAATCGTCGTTTCTAATACGTCTTTAAGTTTATTTACTGACGCCTCAAATTGCTTTTGCTCTTCAATTGTCAAATCTAATTGAATGATTTCTTTAACGCCATGTCTTGTTAAAACAGCTGGCACACCAATGTAAAGATCTTCCACATGATAATGACCATTCAAATAAACTGACAAAGTTAAAACAGATGCTTCGTCCTCAAATATAGCTTTTACAATACGCACAAGTGCCATCCCAATTGCATAGTAGGTTGCTTTTTTAGCTTCAATAATTTTATAAGCAGCATCTCTTACTTGAACATAAATATCATCAAGCACTTCTTGTTTGTAAATATGTCGCTCTTGTAAATACGGAATCAGTGCTTTCGTACCAATATAAGCATTCGACCAAGGCACAAAAGAACTATCCCCATGTTCACCTAGAATGTAAGCATGTATATTTTTACTACTAATTCCGATGTGACTACCTAGAAGATAGCGTAATCGCGATGTATCCAAAGTCGTTCCTGAACCAATAACTTGATTCTTTGGTAGACCTGAAACCTCTGCCACCACATAAGTCATCAAATCAACAGGGTTTGATGCAACCACAATCATGCCATGAAATCCTGATGCTTTTATTTTCAATGTAATATCTTTGATAATTTTTGCATTCTTAGCCGCTAAATCCAATCTTGTTTCACCAGGTAATTGTGGCGCTCCAGCTGTTATCACAACAACATCAACATATTCACAATCGTCGTATGTCCCTGCAAAAACTTTGGTAATTGAAGGTCCAAAACTTGTACCATGGTTTAAGTCCATGGCTTCTCCAATTGACTTCTCTTGATTGATATCAATCAAAACCAATTCATCTGCCGCACCTTGATTAATTAATGCGTAAGCAAAACTCATACCGACAAATCCTGTCCCTACCAGTGCAACACGTCTTACATCTCTATTCTTTGACATTGTTATCCCTCCTTCTTTTATTATACAAAAGAATCTAAAAAAAGTACACGGATGTACTTTCATGAAAACTGTGCTTGATACAAATCATAGTAATAACCTTTTAAATCAAGCAATTCTTGATGTTGACCAACTTCAATCATTTGACCATGTTTCATCACAAGAATCAAGTCAGCATCTTGAATGGTACTGAGTCGATGCGCAATAACAAAACTGGTTTTATTTTTCATTAATTTTAAAAAGGCACTTTGAATATGACGTTCTGTTAAGGGATCCACATAACTTGTCGCTTCATCTAAAATAAGCATGGTTGGATTTGAAAGCATGGTTCTTGCAATGGTCATGAGTTGTTTTTGTCCAGATGACAAATGGATGCCGTGACCACCAATCAATGTATCATATCCATCCGGTAAACGCTCAATGAAATGGTGAATATAGGCTTCTTTTGAGACACGAATAATCTCTTCCATTGTTGCATCTGGGCGACCATATGCAATGTTTTCCTTAATTGTCCCTGACATCAGCCAAGTATCTTGAAGCACCATACCAAAGGCTTGTCTAACACTGTTTTTTGTATAGTGTGTAAAGGGCTCTCCATCAATGTAAATCATCCCTTCATCTAAATCATAGAACCGCATCAACAAATTAACCATTGTCGTTTTTCCCGATCCTGTTTCACCAACAATGGCCACTGTTTGACCTGGCATTACGTGTAAACTCAAATCATTTAAAATGCGTTTTGATTGATCATATCCAAACGAAACATGAGAAAAAGCAACTTCTCCTTTAATATTGGTTAAGGTTTTACCATCAGCATGCTCAAAGATTGGTTCATGAATAACACTTTGAATACGTTGATAACCAACCACACCTGATTGAATTTGTGTTGCGATACCTGACAATTCAACAAAAGGTTTTGAAAACTGACTTGAGTAAAGCAAAAAGCTTGTAATTACGCCAACAGTCATTGTTGGGTCTTTTAAAACAATCATTAAATAGCCACCGACAACACCAATCAATAAATAAGTTAAGTGACTAACAAAGCGTGTTAAGGGGTTAGTGATTGAGGATGTGAACTGCGCTTTTTGTCCCCAATATTTAAGATCAAGGTTCAATGCTTCATAGGTATCGATAACACTTTGTTCGTAACCAAACATGTTGACAATACGATAGCCATGAAACATCTCATGGATATAGCCTGTTAAACGGCCATTATGAGTTTGTTGTTGTCTAAAGTTTTTTTGAGATAACTTTGCGACCACGAATGCTGCAATAAAAATGAGCGGTGTGGTTAACACAATAACCCACATTAACCAAATACTTGACTGTATCATAAATACCAAACTGATGATAATAATTGAAATACCTGGAAATAAGCTTGAGAAAAGAGCAACCAACGCGTCAGCCAAACTTTCTAAATCTGTCGTAAAACGACTAACAAGATCACCATGTGCATGTTGATCATAAAATGCAATACCGGATAAAGAGAGTTGCTCTATGGCCTTTGTTCTGAGTTCATGCACAAGTTTAAAGGATAAACCATTTGTCATATGGATCAAACACCATTGCATCACAACATTCACTGCGAGGACAAGCATCATATACATAACGTATACGCCAAGTTGTTTAAAGTCCACCATGCCTTTCCCAATCATCATATCAATCCCACGGCCAATAAGGAATGTTAATAAAACGGAGGTAACACCAATCATTAATCCAACAACAATAATGAACATGACGTATCGTTTATGTGTTTTAAAAAGCGACATAAATTGTTTCATGCGTTCACCGCCTTTGTTTGAAGCATCACCATATCTTTATAAAGTGAACACGTTCTCATGAGTTCTTGATGGGTTCCCATTTGAACTGTTTCCCCTTCTTGTAAAACCAAGATTTGATCAGCGTCAACAATACTGCTAATGCGTTGTGAGATAACCACAACCATCGTCTCTTTCAACTCCGTTTTTAATGCCGTCCTTAATAACTTATCCGTTTGATAATCCAAAGCACTTAAAGCATCATCTAAAATTAATAATTGTGGTTGACCAACAAGTGCACGAGCAATTGCAACACGCTGTTTTTGTCCTCCTGAGAAGTTTTTACCTCCTTCTACAACTGGTGCCTCAAGTCCTCTTGAAAGTGATCGAACAAATGAAAGGCATTGTGCTATTTCGAGTGCTTTTTCCATTTCCTCAATGGTCGCATCCGGCTTGCCTATGCGAAGGTTACTTGCGATTGTGCCAGTAAATAAAATGGTATCTTGAGGTACATAGGCAATTTTTCTTCTTAAGTCTTGAATCGCATATTGTTGAATATTAATGTGATTGATACAAACATGACCACTATCAGCATCATACAATCTTCCAAGCACATAACCGAGTGTACTTTTCCCGCTTCCTGTTGGTCCCGTAATCCCCAGTACTTCACCTTGTTTTATCGTTAGATTAATTTGTTTAAGTATGTCTTTACTACGACCATAGCGAAATGATAGTTCATTTGCTTCTAATTGAACAATAGCTGAGAGTGGGTGTGCTGTTTTTTGATCAATCATCGATGGTTTCATCGACAAGACCTCTTCAATCCTTGAAGCAGAAGCAGATGCCCGTGTAAAGATGACAACGAGTTGAGAAACAATAATCAATGCCAAAAGCATTTGTGACATGTAATTGATGAGTGCAAGCACATCTCCTTGAGTCATATGTCCAATCATCACTTGTTGCCCTGATAATTGTAAAATAAGCATGATACCAATATTTAAAGTGAGTGTTGTAAGAGGGTTGATTAAACTCGCTAATCGGTTCGCGCGAATAGATAAACGTGCTAAATCATCGCTTGCTTCCATCACACGTTCTTTTTGATGTTGACTTTTACCAAACGCACGGATAACACGCACACCACCCAATGTTTCAGTAATAAGACCAATGTATTGATCGAGTTGTCTTTGAACTTTTTTGAACATAGGTCGTGTTAGTTTAATTGTTAACCAGAGCATTAACCCAAAAATAGGTAATACCATCACAAAAATCATAGCCATTTGTGAGTTGATATAAAATGCCATAATCAATGCCCCTAAACTTAAGAAAGGTGCTCTCACAACCAAGCGAATTAACATGGCCAACATCAATTGCATTTGGTTGACATCACTGGTTACCAGTGACAACATTTTTCCTTCTTTTAAATGGTCAAGGTCAGTTAATGATAAGTGATGCATGTGTTTAACAAGTTCGTTTCTAAGGTTCGTACCAAAGCCTTGCGAAGCAATAGAGGCTAAATACTGACAAATAAAAACCGAAACCAACCCAACTAGGGATATAACCAAAATAACGACACCTTTCCTTAAAACAAAATCCATGTTGTTTTGATGAATACCTTGATCAATTAATTGTGCCATCATAATAGGTATAAACAACTCTAAGACAGCTTCTAGAAACTTAAAAAAAGGCCCAACAATCATTTGAAACCGATACTCTTTTGCAAACCTCAACAATGAAAACATACTATACCTCCTTATTAATAGCTAAATAAGAAAAATGATCCATTATCCATGCCCCTAATGGTGCTGAAATCAAAATAGCTAAAACAGATAAGACCAACATCAATTGACCTGTTTGAAAGCCTAATGATAGTGGAATGGCTCCAATTGCGGCCTGAACAGTTGCTTTTGGTATATAAGACATCATGGTATAAATCTTATGTTTTGGCGTAAAAGAAGTTGGCATTAAGCTAACAAAAACACCAACCATACGAATCAAGAGTGCACCCAAAACAAGCGCTGCCGCTAGAAGTCCATAAGTTAAAATGAGACGAAAATCGAGTAAACAACCTACCAGTACAAACAACCATACTTCTGCACCTTGCCAAAACGTTTGATAGGCCTTGTCAAGTGGGCTTTGTAAATGAGGTGATTGCATCACAAGGACTAAACTTTGTACAATGATGGCAACCATGGCTGAAAATGCAAATGGCAATTGTTTTTCAACACCTAACAAGAACAAACTCATACCAAATAGTAAAACAATCATCGTTTGAACCTTCAATGCACCTACTTTTGACACAATTGAAAGTAGTTTCCCAAAAAGAGCACCAATGACGATACCAGTCATGATTGAAATTGGTACAACACTTAGCTGACTGACATCAAACTGACCTGTCAGCCGAATTGAAACTAGACTACTAAACACGACTAGTACAAACACATCATCGAGCGATGCACCTGTTAAAACAAGTTGAACAATGTCTTGATTAATATTTGGTTGCTCCTTTAGATGAAGCATCCTAGGAACAATAATAGCTGGCGATACTGCACTTAGAATACTCCCTAAAATCATACCATCTATAATTGAGAAATGAAACAATAAACTAGATAAAATAGTAACCGCAACAATTTCAAAAACTGCTGGCAAAAAGCACATAAGTAAGGCTGCTAAACCAAGTTTTTTGATTTTTTGAACATCCATCCCTAGACCAGCACGCGTCAAAATGACAATGAGTGCAACTTGTCTTAACTCTGCTGAAATATCCAATAAAGCACCATTTAGAAGCCCAAATCCATAAGGTCCAATCATCATACCAACAATTAACATACCAAGTAAACTTGGTAGCTTAACCTTAGAAAATAACCAACCAACCACAACACCTAATACCAATACCTTTCCCAAATCATATATCATCATCATACCTCCATAAAAAAAGATGACCTACTTAAAAAAGTAGACGTCATCAGCTATCGCGGTTTAGTTGTACAAGGAAGACATCATTTCCTATAGAAATAATAGCACTTCATTCTTAAAAAAGCAATAAAAAAAACATCTTTCGATGTGTCTTTTAAATGGTGACTCGTACGGGATTCGAACCCGTGAATGACGCCGTGAAAGGGCGCTGTGTTAAGCCACTTCACCAACGAGCCAATGGCGCTTGAAGTAGGACTCGAACCTACGACCGATCGGTTAACAGCCGATTGCTCTACCAACTGAGCTATTCAAGCATTATTACGTTGCCAATACATAATACCATATCCCAGGCTTAATTGGCAAGTACTTTTTTAAACTTTTTTATTCTTTTTTTTAAGTTTTAATAAACAACGGTATCATCATTATGATTCAATTGGTTTTCCATAAGCTTCTATCAATTTTTTGATTTTTTTGCGGCAACATGAACGATCCTTATCCACTTTTCCATCTTTTCCCATCTTCATAGCACCTGTTGCAAGCATGATTTCAGTTAAAGATGTTGCGCCTTTTTCAATGCACTTTATAACTTCTTTCTCTTTCACATCATTACAGCGACATACTTTCATAACATCCCTCCGCTATTATTCTATCAATTGCTCAGTATTTTTCAATCTATTTGCTTTATATGTTTTATTTTAATTAAAATGTAATTGCTTACTTTAAAAAAAATCGTTTTTTTAGTTATCTTTGGCTATTTAAATATGAATTTATGTTATAATAATCAAGTTGAGTTTGGAGATGAAAGAAAATGAATATTAGAAATATTGCAATTATTGCACACGTTGACCACGGAAAAACAACACTCGTGGATCAATTATTAAGACAATCTGGTTTGTTTAGAAACAATGAGATGGTTGAACAAAGAGTTATGGATAATAATGACATTGAAAAAGAACGTGGTATTACCATTTTAGCTAAAACGACTGCCATCGATTATAAAGACTATCGTATTAATATTCTTGATACACCAGGACATGCTGATTTTGGTGGAGAAGTAGAAAGAATTATGAATATGGTTGATGGTGTCTTACTTGTTGTTGACGCTTATGAAGGCACCATGCCACAAACCCGCTTCGTACTAAAAAAAGCATTGGAAGCAAACGTTAAACCCATTGTTGTGATCAACAAAGTGGATCGCCCTAATGCCCGTATCATTGAAGTACTTGATGAAGTGTTTGATTTATTTGTGGAACTTGATGCGACAGATGAACAATTAGATTTCCAAGTTGTTTATGCTTCAGGACTTAAAGGAACATCAAGTATCGATATGGATGTGAACACACAAGAAGAGAGTATGAATGCTGTGTTTGAAACCATTATAAGTACCATTCCAAGTCCAAAAGTAGTTGTTGATGGGCATTTAAGATTTCAACCAGCTTTGCTGGATTACAACGACTATGTAGGCCGTATTGGCATTGGCCTTATTCGCGAAGGTAGTGTCAGTGTCAATCAAATGGTGAGTTGTGTAAGACTTGATGGTTCAACTAAAAGTTTCCGTGTACAAAAGATTTTTGGTTTCTTTGGTTTACATAAAGTTGAACTTGAAACTGCCTCTGCAGGTCAAATCATTGCTTTATCTGGTTTAAGTGACATCAGTGTTGGTGAAACTGTTTGTGAGCCTGGGTTTGAAAATCCATTGCCTCATATTCATATTGATGAACCAACTCTTAAAATGACTTTTGGCACAAATACAAGTCCTTTATCTGGTCAAGAAGGTAAATTTGTTACTGCAAGACAAATTGAAGATTACTTATTTAAAGAAACTCAAAAAGATGTTAGCTTACTTGTTGAACGTGTTGATAATAGTGAATCTTGGATTGTATCTGGACGTGGTGAACTTCATCTTTCAATTTTGATTGAAAACATGAGACGTGCTGGATTTGAGCTTCAAGTATCTAAACCTCAAGTTATCTTGAAAACAATTGAGGGTGTTGTTTGTGAACCTTATGAATCTGTTCAAATTGACGCGCCTGAAGATACGATTGGATCAGTTATTGAACAACTTGGTGTTCGTAAAGGTATTATGGAAGATATGATTACTGTAAACAATCAAGTGCGTGTTCATTATACCATCCCTTCTCGTGGTTTAATTGGCTTTATGAGTGATTTCATGACGCAAACAAAAGGATACGGGATGATTTCACATACTTTCTTAGATTATCGCCCTTACACAAAAGATGAACTTGGAAAACGTAACCGTGGTGCACTCATTTCAATGGAAAACGGTAAAGCGACCATGTATGGTATTGGTCAATTAGAAGACCGCGGAATCCTCTTTGTATCACCAGGAACTGAAGTTTATGAAGGTATGATTGTTGGCGAAAATAACCGTGAAAATGACTTAACAGTTAATGTTGTAAGAAACAAACAAATGACCAATATGCGTTCTGCCTCTAAAGACAGTACCATTGTATTAAAGAAAAATAGAGACATGACTCTAGAGCTAAGTCTCGATTACATCGCAGATGATGAACTCGTTGAAGTCACGCCTCAAAACATTCGTATTCGTAAAAAGTTCTTAAAAGAAAATGAACGTAAACGACAATATAAAGTTACAACTGAGTAGATTATATCTACTCTTTTTTATTAAAAAAAGGCCAAAGGCCTAGTTTTCACACACTTCATCTTCACTACAAATCATACCCACTTTTTTAGCTGCAACAACGCCACCAACAACTGCAATGGTTGCACCTAAAATAAATGCTGTTAAAATCCAATGTTTCTTTGTCATGTGATTCAAGCCTCCGTTCATGTGATGTTACTTATAGTATATAACACAATGAACAGAAATGCAATCTAATCAAGCAAAGATAATAGACTCTGTACTTGGCTTTTATCCTCATCACTAAACCAAATAACTTTGTAATCTCCTTTTTGATTAAAGGCCTTAATCGGCTTATCACTATAGATCTCCAATAAATCATCTCCTGAGTGAATCAACGGATACGCTCTGTTTTTTTCATCATACATATGATATTGTTTCACTCGACATCGACGACAAGAACCACATGTGTCCCCTTTGTTTTCGTTCACCGGACAATAGTCCATAATCATAAGTGGAATACGTCCATAAACATATGCCATCACCTCAATGCCTTCAACACTTAAATCCTCATGATGCTCAAGTGATTGAATTACACGACTGACACCTTGATCCTTTAGCCAATCAAGAACATAACGATTGGTCGCATGAAATGAGAATGAAGCATGGATATCTTTTTTGCCTCTTAACGCACTAAGCATACCTAAATCACTCACCATGACCGTTTCAAATGCACTCACTTTTTGTTCATAACTGCTTATTTGATGTTCTTTGACAACACGAGGCAAAACAGGTATAACAACATCAAACATGTTTGATAATTCATCTAGTAAATCAAGATTTAAAGCATAGATAGACGTGATGCCATATTGTTTTAAAACAAGGGCTTGATCGATTGTTTGAACACCAAAAACATAGCCCTTAAATGATGGCTTTGTCATCACAAGTGAATGGACTTGATGAGGTTTGATTGGTATTGGCTTACTTATTTGTTCAATTAAATATCGTTTAAATTGATTCAATTGACTTTTAACCATGAATACATGTTCATCCATTGTTAGCGTATCAATCATAAAAAGATAGGCTGAGTCTTTTGTCTTTTGCAACTGTTGTATGATGGCATCACGAGTCATTGGTGCCGATTTGGCAGGTTGAATAATCCACTCGCTCAAGTACCATTGATGATTTAGTTTTACTTTAAGTGGTTGGCCTACAAAAGCTTCAACTTCAATATGAATTGGCACTTGATGAATAAACGGTTTAGACATTGATTCTATGCCATAATGATCATGCGTTTTGGTAACAAATACGACCCCTCCGACTTGAACTTGCTTGGTCTTTTTAACTTGAACTAAACCTGATGCTTCTTGAACTATTTGCCCGTTCTTCATCACCGTTTCAACGATCAAACCTGTTTCATCTGATCCATTAACAATACGTAGGTTATCAAGGCGACGAATGGGTTTAGATGCTTGTATATAAATCCATCTTTGATCCACTCTCTCTATTTTACCTATTTCTAAACCATGGTTATTGATTCTTGTTGGATTGTTTAGTTGTTTACCATTTTCTCCTTTTAATAATCCTCTTGTATAAGTACGATTAAATGATACTTTCATTAAGTCGAGCATTTGTTCATCAAAGTATTGATGATCAACTATTTGGCGATAATAGCGTACACAACCAAATAAGTATTCTTTGCTTTTTAAACGGCCTTCAATTTTAAGCGAATCTACTAATCCTTTTAGTGTCAAAACATCTTCTTGTAAAGACAAATCTTTTAAACTAAGTGCATATTGATTTGGGTTTTTATTAAGCCCCATTTTTTTACGACAATGTTGTCCACATGACCCTAGATTACCACTACCATCTTGTCGATAAAAACTAAAAAAACATTGTCCTGAATAACTCGTACAAAGTGCACCTTGAACAAATAGCTCAATCTCTATATCTACAGCTTTCTTGATTGATTTCAATGCCTTAAGTGTCGTTTCTCGTGGTAAAACAACACGATCAACGCCATGTGCTTTAATTAATGAAATAGCACTTGAATTACCCACATTCATTTGTGTAGATGCATGTAAAGATAAAGTAGGATAACGTTGATGTAAGATATGCATTAAGCCTAAGTCTTGAATAATCAACGCATCAACATGCATGGAAACAAGTGTATCTATGTAGGATAAAACATCATCTAATTGGTGATCAAAAATAATCGTATTAAGTGTGACAAACACTTTTCTTTGGTAAGCATGTGCATACTTAATCAGCTCATCTAAATCCTCTAAAGGGATAGATGCTAAAGCACGAGCTGAAAAACCTGGCCCTGAACAAAAAAGCGCATCTGCGCCTATGTTAATCGCCAATATACCATATTCTTTATTTTTTACTGGGGCTAAAACTTCTATGCGACTTCCTCCTTCTTTACTGCAAGTGGTGAATAAATATCAATAAAATGATCTAAGACAGAAATTGAGACTGAACCACTTGGTCCCTTCTCACCATCAATATTCCAAATAAGCTTATCATCTGCTTCTATTTGAATGGATTTAAATGTACGGTAGATGTATTTTGTTTGGTTGATACTTTCATCAATACCATCAAAAAGGATTTTAGGTAAAGGCGCAATTTGATTAACACCATTTACAACCGGTACAAGTAGCATCCCAAATAAGCCATCATCCATAACATTATCCTTAAATGCTTTTCTTATCCCAGCAACACTTGTCGAATTAACAAACAAACCCATCAAAAAACGACCTTCAATTACTTCCCCAGTATCTTGAATGGTTACTTTGATCATATGTCCTGATAGATCACGAGACATCGTTCTAACACCATCAATCACATAAGCAAGTGAACCAATAGCAGACTTCACTTTAGCATCACTGACATAAGAAGCCGCTGTAAACAAACCAAATGAGGCCACATAATTAAAACATTGTTGGTTTATGCGACCAACATCCATTGTAAATAACTGATGATGCTTAATCAATGTCATCATTTGTTTAGGTAACTTAGAAAGTCTAAGCGTACTCCCTAAATCATTGACTGTTCCACTTGGCACATAAGCAATCTCTGGTTTCTTTTCTAAACCAAAGAGGCCATTCACAACCTGATTCATCGTGCCATCACCACCCGACACGACTAATAATTGATAATGCTGTCCAACTTCTTTTACTTTTTCAAAACATGCATAAGCATGTGTCGAAGCAAAACAGTGGACATCATATTGTAAAAGACATAATTGATGTATGGTTGAAGACAACCTTCTTATAAACTCTGAGTTCTTATTTTGACTGTTGTAAACAATAAGTGCTTGTTTCACATCCACCACCCCTTAAACCACTTATTTAATTGGTTTGTCCATACTTTAAAAAATATCGATTGGCTAATATTTCAAACATAAGTTGCAACTTATAACGTCCATCTTTAGGTCGTCGATAATGGCTTAAAAGCAATACTTGATCAAAATCATCATGATAACGTATGGTTGGATTTTGGGTAATAATCACTTTAGTAATATCACTGTTCATTAAATTAAAGGTAGTTTCAGGCTTAGAACGAATAAAATTGCCATCCACACTCACAATCACTGCTAGACTTTTTGGTTTGATTTCGTGAACCAAATGATCTTGTGCAAGTTCATTTGAAGAAAATCGAATTTGTTTTCCAAGTGAAAGTAACATAAACTGAAAATGTTCAATCATAAATGCTGACAGTTGAACACCAAAGAAATAGACATCTTCATGATCATGAATCATATCAATAAGTCGATCAATCTCATTAAAATCTACGCTTTTAGCAAATTCAATCATTGCTTCACCAACTGAACTCGCATAATTAACCAATATGTCTCGATCTTCTTTAAAATCAAAGTTCATGTTTTCCAAACTATCATGAAACATTGATCGGTATCCTTTACGAGATATAACACATTGACGTTTAAGCATTTGATAGCTTTCAAAACCGAGTGAGCGACTAAAACGGCTAATGGTCGAAATGGATGTAAAACACAAAGAAGCAAGCCGATTGATGGTTAAATGCTCAATTTCCTCTGCAGAGAGGTCAAGCAACATATTTGCAATAACAAAATGTATGTCGTCTGTTTTATTTTCGTTTACAATCATTTGAAGTTGTCTAGTAACATCATGTGCCATTGATAAACTCCTCCCTATTCCCTTCTTTTATTCTATCATAAAGAACCTATAATTGCATTATTTTTATCAACCATGTCTCTTTGACTCAATGTCTTTTAAAAAAATTCATAAAAACATATTGAATTCGTAAATTAGATATGCTATAATCATTTTTGCAATAGCAATGGAGGATTAGCTCAGTTGGGAGAGCATCTGCCTTACAAGCAGAGGGTCGGCGGTTCGAGCCCGTCATCCTCCACCATTTTTTTGCCGGCTTAGCTCAATTGGTAGAGCAACTGACTTGTAATCAGTAGGTTGAGGGTT
>CAZWEF010000003.1:50964-61249 GCA_964632125.1 uncultured Erysipelotrichales bacterium | reverse complement strand
ACAAATAGTTAGCAACTGTCATGACAATTGCGAGTGTAGTAGACATCACAAGTAACGTATTAACCAGTGACCATTTCAGTTTCAAACGAAAGAAATGATAAGACACAGCAATGGTAATAGATGCAATGAAGGCAGTGATTTGTCCAATAGCTATTGGACCAACTGGACCCTTAACTAAGATGGATACAATCATTTTGGCAAGACTGACGGCAATAGCGCCACCAAGACCAATCGTATGCGTTGCAACAAGTACAACAACTTCTGATACATCAAGATTCATAAACAAGTAGGGAAATTCAATTAAATTTAAAATCATTCCCAATGCCACAAGAAGTGACAGTAAAACAAGTCTTCTAGTTTGCTTCATTTTTTTACCTCCTAATAAAAAAAGCAAAGTAAAAAACTTCGCAGTTGGGCTACGAACTTCTTTCATCCAGACTTTACTGTCGGCCTTGGAATTTAACCAAGTCTGCCTATTGGCTCGCGGGCTATACCGCCGGTCGGGAATTACACCCTGCCCTGAAGTTTTTCCAATTCTCATTATAAACAAGAAATAAAGACATGTCAACTTATTTATAACTTAAAGTAGGATAATAGATGAAACTTTTATTTATTTATAAAAATAATAAATAACTTGACAATAGGGCAAAAGTATAATATTATACAAGTGGAATAAGGAGGGATCAAATGTCACTTAAGTATGGTTTACTTGGTTTACTTAAAAATGGACCATTAACAGGCTATGATTTACAAAAATATTTTAATGAATCACTTTATTTCTTTTGGCAATCACAAAGTAGTCAAATTTATCGAGAATTAAAATCAATGGAGCAGATTGGTTGGTTAGAAGTAGAAACAATTGTTCAACACGATAAGCCAAATAAAAAACTCTATTCAATTAAAAAAAAAGGATATGAAGCATTGAATGAATGGCTAGTGCAAGCACCATTAGAACATCCTAGATATGGATTTCTAATTAGAGTTTTCTTTTCGGGGGCATTATCAAATAAAGAACGCATTGATTTGTTTGAATCATATATTGTCCAACAACAAAAGTTATATGATGATTTAATAACCATTAAACAAAAACAAGCATGTGGACATGATGATGAAGTCTATTGGGATTTTACAATTGAGTATGGTCTAGCTTCAGCAAATATGGCTATTACATGGGCTAATCAATGTATTAAGCAATTAAAAAAAGGAGATTAATATGAAACATATCATTATTGGTGCTGGAGCACTTGGTATTCATTTATTTAAACAATTAAAAAAACAAGGGGAAGATGTTCTCATTGTGAGTCGAAGCAAGAAACAAATTGATGGGCAAGATGTTGTTGTCTGTGATATTCGGAATGTTGAAGCATTAAGTCAACTCGTTGATGCAAACAGCGTTATCTACAATGCATTGGGACTACCCTACAAAGAGTGGTATCAACTGCCCAGTCTAATTGATAACTTAATTAGTGTAGCTAGTCAAACCAATTCATTACTCGTCTATGCAGATAATTTATATGCTTATGGACATGTTTCAGACCATTTTGATGAATCTACCTCTTACAACGCTAGTGGTAAAAAACAGCGTATTAGAAAAGAAATGCTGGAAAAAGTAATCAATGCGGCAAAAACTAATCAAATTCAAATGGTAGTTGGTATGTCCAGTGATTTTTATGGCCCCTATGCTACTAACTCATCTTTAAGTGGTTCTCAGGTTTTTGATAATATCATGCATGATAAATCTGCCATGTTTATTGGTGATGTAAAAGCATTGCACATCTACACATATATTGAAGATTTTGCAAGAGCTTTAATTGTTTTAGGGCGTGATTATTCAGCACACAATCGAGTATGGCATGTACCAAATGATGAATCAATATCGATTGAATCAATTGTTAAACAATTAGAGCAAGTGAGCTCTAAGACCATTAAATATGCATCACTAAAGAAACCGTTATTTAGTATTGTGGCTTTATTTAATCCAATGATTAGAGAGATAAATGAAATGTACTATATGTTTAACAAATCTTTTTTACCAAATAGTGATGCTTTTAAAAAGAAATATCCAGATTTCAAAATTACACCTATTGAAGAAGGCTTGTTAGCGACGTGGGAGTGGTATCAAACTAAATAGTACATAGCTTGAATCTCTTATCTTTTCAATGTATAATTTTGACTAAGAAAAGAGGGAACTATGAACACAAATACATTAGCTGAAAAATACTTCAAACAAATACAAAGTATTCGTCATCAAATACATGAACATCCGGAAATAGGATATGAAGAAGTTGAAACATCTAAATTGATTAAAAAAGAACTTGATCAACTAGGCATTCCATATGTTAGTATGTGTGGTACTGGTGTTGTCGGTTTGATCCAAGGTAAGTACCCAGGTAAAACAGTGCTCCTTAGAGCTGATATGGATGCATTAGAAGTTGAAGAAGAGGCAGATGTCCCATTCAAGTCTAAAATAAAAGGGAAAATGCATGCTTGTGGTCATGATGGACATGTTGCTGGATTGCTTGGTGCTGCCATGATTTTAAATGAATTAAAAGATGACATGCATGGACAAGTCAAACTCATGTTTCAACCATCTGAAGAAAAAGATGGTGGAGCAAAACCAATGATTGAAGCAGGGATTTTAGAAAACCCTAAAGTCGATGTTGCCTTTGGGATTCATTTATGGGGACCTGTCAAAGAGGGTGTTGTGAAAACAGTTGCTGGACCAATGATGGCCGCGCCAGATGAATTTAAAGTAACAATTAAAGGAAGAGGCACACATGCTGCAATGCCACATTTAGGGGTAGATCCAATTGTTGTTGCAAGTCAAGTCATTACCCAACTTCAAACCATTGTATCTCGTTTCAACAACCCATTATTACCTGCAGTTTTATCTGTGTGCACCATTCATGGAGGTGAAGCCTTTAATGTTATTCCAACTGACGTTACGTTTGGAGGGACTGTTAGAACATTTGATGAAACACTAAGAACAGCGATTGAACACCAGATTAAACAAGTCGTTGAAGGCGTTTGCTTAGCGAACAATGCAACATACGAATATGAGTTTAATCGCCAATATCCGCCACTGATTAATGATCCACAAACAGTTGCATTTGTTCAATCATCGCTTGCTTCTATCATGGATAAAAGTCGTATTCAAACATTGGAAGAACCAAGCATGGGCGGAGAAGATTTTGCATACCTTGCCAATGCAGTACCAAGCACGTTCATGTTTGTTGGTATTGCAAAAGATGGTCAACCAGCACCTGTTCATCATCACCCAGCATTTGGTTTTGATGATAACATATTAAAAGACAGCAGTAGTTTACTCGCATGGCTTGCGATTGATTATTTGGATAAACATAAATAAGAACCCGATTATAGGGTTCTTTTAAATATATGTTGGGATTTGATAGTTTGCAAGGACTTTTTGATGGGCTGTTGAAATAGCGATTTGATTGATGTCTTCAAACGAAATAACGTCAACATCATCACCAATGGTACCAATATAGACTTGCATATGCCAAATACGATGTGTAAACACATGTTTAATTGTTTTTTTGTACTCAATAAGCGTTGCTTCAATATCGAACGTTTCTTTCATCATGCAACTAAAAGCATCTACAGAACATTCAAACTGAGGTAATTGATACAACCCTTTTAACAATGACTCTTGATTCTTATATAAATAAATACCGTGTTTATTAACCAAAATAGCGGTAATAAAAGTCGATTCCTTTTTCAACACGCGTTTATCAATGACAGGGAATAAATCTTGCGTTTGATTTTGATAAGCAAGACAATGAGGCTGCAATGGACATATCTCACATTTAGGCTTTGTCGGTAGACAAATGAGGGCACCAATCTCCATCATCCCTTGGTTAAAGTCACCAGGCGCTTGGTGGTTGATGAGTGCATCCATATGTGTTTCAAACAATACTTTAGTTTTAGGTAATGCGATGTTATCGCTTATTGCAAGAACACGTGACAAAACACGAAATACATTGCCATCGACAACACCTTCGGGTTGAAAAAAACATATGCTTGCAATCGCAGCTGCTGTATAACTACCGACTCCCTTTAACTTCATCAACTCTTTTTTTGTTTGTGGGAATTGACCTTCATACTCATGTGTAATCATTTGACTGGTTTGATGTAAAAACAGCGCTCGACGATAATAGCCAAGTCCTTGCCAAACATGATAAACATCGTCAATATCTGCTTTTGCAAGATCTTGAATGGTTGGGAATTTAGCTAAAAAACGTTGGTAATAAGGAATCACTGTATCAACTTGAGTTTGTTGACACATGATTTCACTTAACCAAACATGATATGGAGTGCAGTCTTGACGCCATGGTAATGGACGTTTATTTTGTTGATACCAAGTTATCAGTGCTTCTTGAAATAATTCTTTTTGCATATTATCACCGATATTTAGTATAACATGATATCATTTTAATGCAATTAATATTGTTTTTTAGTATAATAGCTAATGAGGTGACAAAATGAAACTAGTGATTACTGATTTAGATGGCACGCTACTGGATAGTAACAGTCAATTGCCAAAGGATTTTTATGATGTATATGAAGCATTGAAAGAAAGAAACATTGGTTTTGCAGTTGCAAGTGGTCGTCAATATGCAAGCATCCAATCTTTGTTTGAACCAATCAAAGATGAGATTTACTATATTCCTGAAAATGGGGCCTTGGTTATTCATCAAGGAAAGATTATTCATCAAATGGGATTAAAAGAAGAAGACATTAAAAGCGTTATCGAGCACACAAAAGATGTACCTGAAATCCGTACATTTTGTGCAACTAACTATACCATCTTAGAAACAAAAAACAAAGACAGAGCACATTTAATTGCTTATTGTACGCCAGAAGTAAGATTTGTTGATGATGCACTGGACATTCAAGAACCATTACTTAAAATATCATTTTATGAAGAAAATGGATTAAGACAAGACCTTCTTGATTATTTACATCAATTACCAATAGATGGACGACCTATGACAGCTGCCCATCAATGGATTGATGTAGCCCCAAATGGATCTAATAAAGGGGTTGGTGTTAAAGCTCTTTTAGATTATTTAAATCTTGATTTAGAAGATGCTTATGTATTTGGTGATCAACACAACGATTTAGAAATGCTTGAATTACTACCAAATTCATTTGCGACAGCCAATGCACAACCACTAGCTAAAGAAAAAGCAACAGCAACCTTATCATTAACCAATGATGAAGGCGCTGTTACAACATTTATCAAACATTACTTAAGCCATCTTTAGCCAACTGAATATACTCTATTTCACTAAAGCCTAAGCTTTTATACCAAGCATGGGCTTTTTCATTTTGTTTTGTGACCTCGAGTCTAAAACGCTTCGCTTCGTTATAATGATCTTGAATAAAAGAGAAGTACAGTGCACCTATACCCAAACCTTGATAAGCATGATCAACATATATTTCTTCAATAAAAATAACCAAGCCAGATACTTCATTTGAATACATCCAACTAATAAGTCCATACCCAACAACGACTTCCTTTTCTTTAATCACCCATAGATCACATATTGCATTAGGTGTTAAAACATAATCAAGTGTTTGATTAATTTGTTCATCTGTTATACCATGAGTGGTTGCATCTGATTGATATAATTGGGTCATATAGTTTTTAACAGATACATAATCATTTGATGTGTATTTGGTTATTGAAAACATTTAATCCCTCCTGCTTTTATTCTAACATAGTTCTATGGTAAAATGAAACAAAGGGGGAGATTTAATATGCCAGATGCATTAACACATTGTTTATTTGCAAAAGAAGTGATTGAGATTTTACCAAATTCATTGAAAAGCATTGCAAAAGAAAACCTTGACTATTACTTACTTGGATCTTCAGGGCCAGATGCTTGTTACTATTATGGACAAATACCATGGCTACATAGGCCAGAAAAAAAAGCTATTTTAGCACTAGGTAATGCATTACATGAAGATCGTATCAATGATTTTTTTGGTTATGTCATATCAGCATTTAACACATTTGATGAATCATTAAAAGCCTATCTTTTAGGCTATATGACACACTATATACTGGATCGAACATGCCACCCTTTTGTTTTTTATCGATCTGGATTTTCTCATGAACAACAAAAACAAAAGATCTATATGGCATATCATAAACGATATGAAGTTTTAATGGACAATCAATTAGCTTTAATGTATTTAAATAAAAGTATTTATGATGTTGGTATTTTTGATTTCTTGAAAGTGCAAAAGTTAGATACTGTGGCACAGTTTTATCAACAAACTGCACATCAATTATTTGATATTCAAGTCGCAAAAAAAGACATCAAACACGCGTTTCATGACTTATCTTCTGCTTTTAAGTTAACAAGAGACCAACATCATTATAAATATCAATTACTTAAAAAGATGGATCCACAAAACAAATCAATGTTAATCAATAGTCTTTATGTGCCAACAAGAGATGCTCACTTTGATGTACTGAACTTAAAGAAAGATACTTGGTATCATCCTTGTACCAATGAAGCCCATCAAGAAAGTATGATTGAACTTATGGCACAAGCCAAGTCTTTAGCAAGTGAGTGGTTCCTTGTTTTACAAGATGATGTTCACAATCAAACCAAGACACTTTTAACCATTGTTCAAGATCGTCAGTTTGATACAGGATTACCAAAAGAAGAAAGTAAGATGATTTATCATCAATGTCTATTTGAATATGAAAACAATTGATATACAAGCCAATCAATCAAATCAACGTTTAGATAAGTTTATTTTTAAATACTTACCCAATGCACCTAAATCCTTTATTTTTCGATTATTTAGAAAAAAAGATATTAAAATAAATGGCAAACCACAAACACCACAATACATCCTTCAAATAGGGGACCAATTAACCATTTATCTTCATGATGATCAGTACAACGAATTTAAAAATCAAACAAACATAAAACAAGGTTCATATGAACTAGATATCGTTTATGAAGACGAGCACATCCTTGTTTGTAACAAACCATCAGGTATGGTAGTGCAAGACGATGGACACGATGTTAACTTAACGACTTATGTTCATCGTTATTTGATGGCTTCTGGTTATGATTTTGAAAGTCAATATGTGACACCTGCACCGATTCACCGATTGGACATGAATACAACAGGACTAGTAGTATTTGGTAAAACATTAGATGCTTTACAACAATTGAGCTTAATGATGAAAGAAAGAACCATAACCAAGGAATACCTAACCATTGTTGTAGGGTCACCAAAAGCAAAAGAAACATTAAAAGATGGTTATCGTTTTGAAAACAAAAAAGCGATTATATCAAATACTGGGGAACCAATAGAAACAAGATACAAACATTTATCAACAAAGGATGGCATGCATTTATTATTGGTTCAACTTATTACAGGAAAGAAACATCAAATAAGAGCTCACCTAAGTTATCATGGGTTAAAAATTGTGGGGGATGCTAAGTATGGTATCAAACAAGGTCATCATCAGTGTTTACATGCGTATCGGTTAACATTTAATGGATTAAAAGGACATCTAAGTTATTTAAATGGGAAAAGATTAACTTGTCTACCAGTATTTAATGGATATCAAGATTGGGTTCTTGCGCAAATAAAAAAAGAACCCAAATAACTTGGGTTTAATAAAAAAAACGTCATAGACGTATACTTTATAAATGGGGCGATCGAAGGGAATCGAACCCTCGAATGACAGAGCCACAATCTGTTGTGTTAACCACTTCACCACGACCGCCATGTATCAAAGCAAGTACTATTGTATCTTAAAAATAGAGCTTTGTAAAGTATTAAACTAAAAAAAATAATTGAAGATAGAGAAAACATAAAAAATCATGTATAATACCTATTAAAGGAGGCTTTAAAAATGGAAAAAATGATAGATCGATTTATTAGATACGTAAAAATAGATACACAAAGTGACCCTGCATCAAAAACCATACCAAGTACGATGAAACAAAAAGAATTAGGTAAAATCTTAAGACAAGAACTTGAAACATTGGGTATTTCATCTTATGAAGATGACTATGGCTTTATTTCGGCTTGTTTACCTTCAAACACAAACAAAAAATGCGACAAAATAGGATTTTTAGCCCATATGGATACAGCACCTGACTACTCAGGTACAGGATGTAACCCACAAGTGATTCGTGATTACAACTTGCAAGATATTGAATTTAAAGATGGAGACAAACTATCACCAAGTCGTTTTGCTTCATTGAATCAATATAAAGGAAAAACATTGATTACAACAGATGGGACAACTCTGTTAGGGGGCGATGATAAAGCAGGTATTGCAATCATTATGGAAACACTTACCTATCTAGTAGCGCATCCTGAAGTTGAACATGGTGATATTTACATCGCCTTTACGATTGATGAAGAAATTGGTACGGGTGTTGATCATTTCAAAACAGATCATTTTTTAGCTGATTATGCTTATACAATTGACGGTGGGCCTTTAGGAGGATTTGATTATGAAACATTCAATGCAGCTAAATGCACTGTCAATATCCAAGGTGTGAGCGTGCATCCAGGAACTGCAAAAGGCATTATGGTTCATGCACATGAACTCGCACATGAACTTCATGCTATGTTACCACAAAGAGATCGACCTGAACACACAGAAGGCAGTGAAGGGTTCTATATGGTGATTGGTAGTGAAACTTCAATTGATCATGCAACTGTTCGCTACATCATTCGTGATCATGACACAAGCGTCTTTAAATATCGTAAACATTATATGGAAGAAGCCATCAAACAATTGCAAACAAAATATCCAACGGCAACTATTGATTATAGCATAGAAGATCAATACTATAACATGAAAGATAAAGTGGAAGAAGTGCCAAAAACCATTCAATACGCACTTGAAGCGATGAAACGATTGAACATTGAGTCAAGCGTTCATCCAGTTCGAGGTGGAACTGATGGGTCTAAACTCTCTTTTATGGGTATCCCATGTCCAAATATTTTTACTGGGACTCATAATGCGCATGGTAAATATGAGTATGTTTGTGTTGAATCTATGATTGCAGCAAAACAAACAGTTTTAGAAATTATCAAACAAGTAGTGGAGGATGCAAAATGAAAAAAGCTATACATACAAGTGAAGCGCCAAAAGCAATAGGACCATATAGCCAAGCCATTCAAGCAGGTCCTTTCTTATATGTTTCAGGGCAACTACCAGTCAATAGTGAAACAGGCAATATTATTTCAAATGATGTTGATCTTCAAACATCTCAAGTTTTACAAAATATTGAAAGTATTTTAACAGAGGCAGGATACACATTTGACGATGTTGTAAAAGTGCATGTGTACTTAAGTGATATGAACGATTTTAAAGAAGTGAACAAAGTTTATGCAACGTATTTTAGTGAGCCTTTTCCTGCTCGAATTGCAATCGAAGTTGCAAGATTACCTATGGATGTAAAAGTAGAGATAGATTGTATTGCATATAAATAAAAAAAGGTTGAGTATTCAACCTTTTCAACTATGCCATTTCAATTGCAGCAGTAGGACATCCTGCAACTGCATCTTCTACTTCAGCAGTTAAATCATCAGGAATAAGTGTATCATCCCCAAGGATATTTTCTGCTAAACCATCAGCACCAAAATCGAATACTGAAGGGCTAGTTGCCATACAAGCACCACAAGCGATGCATTTATCTTTTACAACCCAAGCTTTTTTAGCCATATTGTTTTCCTCCTTTTTTAAATATATCTATATTATATGCTATATCATGATAGAATAAAAGGGGTATTTGCTAAAATTCATTGAAATAAATCTCTAAATAGTATAAAATATCTATAGTAAAGAAAGGATGGTGGTCTAAATGAATAAGTTTTCTCGTGTATCAAAATTTCAACAACTACGTGAAGAGATACAAAAAGACATCACCTCAAGTAATGAACCAACAAATAATCAACTTGACGAATACGCACAACGATTGAATTCAATCGATGAAACGATTCTTAACAATAATGATGAGGTCAAACACCAAGATGAAATTGAAAACTTTTTTGTTTCAAATAAAACATCAGCACCAAAACAAACAACTGAATTAAGTCAAGATTTTGATGCTTTATTTGGTATGCCTCAAACACAAGAAGAAGCAACAAATACTGAAAGTATGTTTGACTTTGGTTTCACTCCAAAAGTTGAGTCTCAAGATGAGCGTGACGAGGAAGTATCGCCAGTGTTTGATTTTAAAACAGAAGAGCCAACTTTTGATTTTAT
>CAZWEF010000003.1:8202-50864 GCA_964632125.1 uncultured Erysipelotrichales bacterium | reverse complement strand
ATGAACCTAAATTGACACAAGAAGATGATAAGGTTGATTTACAGTCTGAACTAGATGCTTTATTGGCAGGTGAAGTTGCATTAACTCAAGTAGATGATGTTTCACCACTTGATGATGAATTGACGATGTTTATTGAGGGTGAACAATCATTAGTGACTGATAAACCCATTGAAGCAAACAAAGAAGAAGAGTCATTAGGATTTGATGAATTTGAAATCGATCGTTTATTAGATAGTTTGAAATTAAGTGAACAAATCGAGACAAGTCAACCTGCAGGGGAAGATGGTCGAATTGATTTGCAATTAGCACAAGAGCCTGTTCAAGATGATGCTGGGTTGATTGATTTAACATTTGATGAATCACCAGTTAGTGATGCTTTAGAGCAGTTTGAACTAGATGAACGAGTTGAAGAAGATGATGAACTGAATGCTTTAATTAAGGAATTATCATCTAGAAGTAACGAACAAATGGAAGTTCAGGAAAGAGAAAGTGATGCTGAAGATGCGTTCTCTCTTCAAGATGAACTTGCGTTGATGTTTGGTCAAGAGAATGAAGTGCCAGTGGTTGAGCGTGAAACAGTGTTGGATCCTGTTGAACCTGAAAAAGTCATGCAAGAAGTGAAGGCATATAACAGTAAAGATGGCACTCGTTTAGATGAAAATACGGAATTGAACATTTTAAAGAAAATCAATCTTAAATTAGAAGAAGAAAGTGTTAATGAAGTTGTTCGTATGAATGATGCATCGGATACACAGGCTTTGGATGCAAATTCAATGAAAATGGTTGAACAGTGGAAAAAACAAACACAACAATTAGAATTGAAGTTAGATACACATGCTAGTGAAATGAATCGCATGGATCGTTCAATTAAAACAAGTCAACGTGCTTTTGAAATTTTAATTATTGTTTTAGTGGTGTTGATAGTAGTGATTTTGGCTTTACTTTTCAGACAGTAATTTGATGATGTTTAACTCTCGTCAGAGAGTTTTTCTTTAGTTGTAAGGAGGGATAAGATGATTAATATTGCGATTGATGGGCCAACAGCATCTGGTAAAAGTACGATTGCTAAGAAGGTAGCTGAAACGCTGGGGTATCGCTATATAGACACAGGTGCAATGTTTCGTTGTGTTGCGTATGGTGCAATTTGTGCGGGTATTGATTTAACAGATGAAGAAGCGGTTTCTGCTTTTGCCATTGATGCCAAAATTGATTTTGTGGCACAACGTGCATGGCTAAATAATCAAGATGTTGAAGATGCCATTCGTACTTCTGAAATGGGGGTCAATGCTTCGATTGTTGGGCAATATAAAAGGGTGAGACATCATTTGAAAATACGTCAACAAAGCATGATACGTGAAGGTGGTATTGTGATGGATGGTCGTGATATAGGAACTGTTGTGATGCCTGATGCACAACTTAAGATTTATCAAGTTGCTGAAGTTGAAACAAGAGCAAAGCGTCGATATTTAGATTTGCTAAAGCAAAACCCAAAGATTGAATATAAACAAGTTTTAGAGGATTTAGTTTTAAGAGATAAACAAGATACGCAGCGAATAGAAAGCCCACTCGTCAAAGCAAAAGATGCGATCGTATTAGATACAACGCATCTAACGATTGAGCAGAGTGTGAATGAAATCGTTAAACAAGCAAAAAAGCGAGGTGCATAATATGAAAGGAATTGTAGCCATAGTTGGTCGTCCTAATGTTGGGAAATCGACTTTGTTCAATCGAATTGTCGGAGAACGATTATCAATTGTTGAAGATGAAGCCGGTGTAACTAGAGATCGTTTGTATGCAAATGCAGAATGGTTGACACAGCCATTCACATTAATAGATACGGGTGGAATCGAGATTAAAGGAGAAGGGTTTGCAACCCAAATACAGGCGCAAGCTGAGATTGCTATTGATGAAGCGGATGTCATTATCTTGGCGGTCAATGGACAAGAAGGATTGACCAATGATGATGAATACATTGCAACTCTTTTACATCAATGTAAAAAGCCGGTCATTGTTGCAGTTAATATGATTGATGATCAACATTTATTAAATCAAATATATGATTTTTATCAATTAGGACTTGGTGATCCAATTGCTGTATCTAGTGTGCATGGAATTGGTGTTGGTGACTTATTGGATCAAGTGGTTCAAAAATTACCAAAAAAACAATTGAAGGAAGAAGATTATGCGATTCGGTTTTCTATTATTGGGCGCCCTAATGTGGGCAAATCAAGTTTGACGAATGCATTGCTTGGTCAAGAACGTGTGATTGTTTCAGATATTGCAGGTACCACTAGAGATGCAATTGATGTTCGCTTTAAAAAAGAAGGCATTGAATACATTGCTGTTGATACTGCGGGCATGAAACGAAAAGGTAAAATATACGAAAAAATTGATAAGTATGCAATGATCAGAGCCTTATCAGCGATTGAGAACAGTGATGTTGTGCTTGTTGTTATTGATGGACATCAAGGCATTATTGACCAAGATAAACATATTGCAGGCTATGCACATGAAGCTGGAAAACCAGTTGTTTTAGTTGTAAATAAATGGGATCTTGTTGAAAAAGAAACTTTGACAATGAAAAAATATGAGGCTAAAATAAGAGAACAGTTCAAATACTTAGACTATGCCCCAATTGTCTTTGTATCTGCCCTTGAAGGTAAGCGTCTTCATCAATTGTTCCCAATGATTGTTGAAGGATACGAAAACTCAAGAAGACGTATTCAAACAAGTGTTTTAAATGAGGTGCTAGTTGATGCACAGGCGATGAATCCGACAGTTCCATTTAATGGTGGACGCTTAAAAATATATTTTGGTAACCAAGTTTCGATCATCCCCCCAACATTTGTCCTATTTGTTAACCAAGAACGTTTTGCACATTTTAGTTATCTTAGATACATTGAAAATCAGTTACGCGAGCGTTTTGCCTTTGAAGGCACACCTATACGTTTGATTGTGCGTAAACGAACATGAAAATAGCAGTTTTAGGTGCAGGTACTTGGGGCACAACATTAGCACAAGTACTAGTTGACAATCAACAACAAGTACTTTTGTATGCGCGTGATCAACAAGTGGTGGATGATATTAATGAACACCATCAAAATAATAAGTATTTTAACAATGTGAAGTTAACAGAGTCTCTTTTAGCAACAAGTCATTTATCTAAAGCCATGGAAGGTGCTCGCGTGGTTATTCTTGCGGTACCGACTACAGCTATGAGAAGTTTACTTGAACAAATCGAACCATTAATCAAAGACCGTGTTTATCTTGTGAACGCTTCTAAAGGATTTGATCCAACATCGTCATTACGCATTTCTTCACTTATTAGAGAAATGATCCCTGAAAACAAACGACATGAAGTTGTTTCAATCATTGGACCAGGACATGCAGAAGAAGCCATATTGAGACAACCAACAAGTATTTGTTCAGTTAGTATTGATCTTCAAGCAGCTACTGCTATTCAATATTTGTTTTCAAATGCTTATTTTCGCGTATACACATTAACAGACGAAATCGGAGCAGAATATGCAGTTGCACTTAAAAATGTCATCGCTGTGGCATCGGGTATATTATCAGGACTCGGGCTTGGTGATAATGCAAGAGCAGCACTGATGACCAGAGGACTCGCTGAAATGGTTCGTTATGGTACAAGTAAAGGTGGTCAATTAGAGACATACCTAGGGTTGACTGGTATTGGTGATTTAATTGTTACATGTAGTAGCCATCATTCTAGAAATTTTCAAGCAGGATTTCAAATTGGAAAAGATGATGGAGTAGCATTATTTTTTAAACAAAACAAACAAACAGTTGAAGGCATTCGTAGTTGCCAGGTAATCTATGAAGATGCATTGAAACATGGGATTTCAATGCCAATTGTTGATGCAGTATACTCGGTTCTTTATGACAACGTAAAGCCATCATCAATCATAAAATCGTTGATGGAAAGACCTTTAAAACCTGAGATGTAATATCGGGGGTGTTTTATGAAAGCAGTATGGCAGTTAAGGTGGTTTTTTAAAAAACATAAGTGGACTTATATCGTTGGTATGAGTGCTCTTATCATACTTGCATTAATTAATCTTATTCCAGCTTATGTCATTGGACAAGTTATTGATGCAATTGACTTAAATACATTAACAATGTCTAAATTAACCATGTATTTAAGTATTAGTTTAGTGGCGGCACTTGCTGGCTATGGGCTAAGAATACTTTGGCGCTATACCATCTTTGGGGTCTCTTTTAAACTAGAAAATCAGTTACGAGAAGATCTATTTAATCATTTTTTGAAAATGGATGAACCATTTTTTCATCAAAATAGAGTGGGTGACTTAATGGCTCATGCAACCAGTGATGTTAAACAAATGCAACGTTTGGTTGGTGGGGGTGTTTTACAATTTGTTGATGCTTTGTCTAATGTTATCATTTATGTGTTAGCCCTTATTTGGACATTAAATATACGAGTGACACTCATTACCTTATTACCTTCAGTATTGGTGATTATCTTTGCATCTTGGATTGGAAGAAAAATCTTCAGTAGTTTTAAAGCATCTCAAGAAGCATTTTCATTGATGAATGACCAAGCACATGAAACGATTGCTGGTATGAAAGTAACCAAAGCATTTGGGTTAACCAAAGCACAACAGGATCATTTTAATCAACAATCAGATAATGTCTATAAAAAACATCTCAAGCTTGCTTTTTATGATGCCATGTTTGACCCGGCAATTTCTTTAATTGCTTATACCCAAATGATTATTGCTATTTTACTTGGTATTCAATTAATCATCAACCAACAAGCATCAATAGGCCAAGTTGTTCGATTTGTTCAGTATTTAATGACCCTTATTTGGCCATTAATGGCATTTGGGTTCTTGTACAACAATTTACAAAGAGGAAATGCTTCATTTAGTCGCTTGGACTTATTGATGCAACAAAAACCTTTGCTAAAACCAAGTGGTCAAATGACACCGGAAAATTCAGGTGCTTGGGAGCTTGATATCGCATCATTTCATTATCCATCTGATGAAACGCGTGTTTTAAAAGACATTCGATTTAGCATTCAACAAGGACAAACAATTGGTATTGTTGGACGTGTAGGTAGTGGGAAAACAACATTGTTAAAGCTATTGATGCGGTCAATGGATGTCGAACATGGATCAATCAAATATCAAAACCAACCACTTGAAGCGTACGAATTAAACAAATACCATCAACTATTTAGTTATGTCCCTCAAGAAGCCTTCTTATTTTCAATGTCGATTCAAGATAATGTTGCCTTTGGCAATCCACACGTTTCATTAAAAGAAGTGAGAGAGATGTGCCAAATAGCCTTTGTTGATGAGGATGTGATGGGATTTGAAAATCAATATGAAACAATGGTTGGAGAACGGGGTGTTTCTTTATCTGGTGGACAAAAACAACGTTTATCGATTGCAAGAGCATTACTGAAACCATCATATGTTTTGGTCCTTGATGATGCACTAAGTGCTGTTGATGCAAGGACTGAAGAACATATATTAAGTAACCTTAAAAAGCATTTTTCACATCAAACAATGATCATTGCATCACATAGAATGAGTGCAATCGCACATGCTGACTTAATCATTGTCATGGATGATGGTCAAATCAAAGAACAAGGCACACATGAAACACTTATGGCACTTGGTGGTTGGTATGCACAAATTACACATGCTCAACAACTCGCGGGAGGTGATGATGATGGACTATGAGGAAAAATTACCATTTAAAAAACAAATTAAATTAATGAAGGATGTTCTTGTTTATGCAAAACCATATTGGAAAGGTATCTTGTTTGCATTCTTTATTGTCGTCAGTGTGAGTTACTTGAATGTCTTAATACCTAAGATGATCTCATCTATATTGGATCTAGATTTCAGTGCATCATTTACATATGGACCCCTCTACCAACTGATCATCACCTTAGCAATCACGATACTCATATGGGCAGTTGCCAAGTATCTAGAGTTTTATTTGATGAGTCGAGCAGCTTTTCTGTCTGCGCGTGATCTAAGAAATGATCTATTTGAGAAGGTACAAACACTTGGCATGCGTTATTTTGATCAAACCCCAATTGGGAGTATTGTTTCACGCATAACCAATGATACGGAAGCCATTGAAGAAATGTTTGTAAGTGTTTTTGGAGATGTATTAACAAGTGCTGTTGGCATTTTAGGTGTTCTAATTGCGATGTTGCTACTTGACCAAACATTAGGCCTTATCGCGCTTGTGCTTGTTCCGTTAATTGTGCTCATTTTATGGCTCTATCAAAAACTCAGTACCCCTCATTATCAAACAGCACGTCATCAACTTAGTCGTATTAACACACGTGTCGCTGAGTCTATTGCTGGGATGTCTATGATTCAAGCATTTAATCAAGAATCAAGAATGACAGAGGAATTCAAAGCAACTGACCAAGCATACATCAATGCACGCATGAAGTCTTTAATGTCAGAAGCATTCTTACTGGCACCTGCATTTGAACTCTTGATGGCACTTGGCACCATTATTGTTTTACTTGTATTTGGTGTGTTGTCATTGAATGAACCAGTTCAAGTTAGTCTTGTTTTCTTGTTTGTTCAATATATTAGAAATCTATTTTCTCCTTTATATAATTTAATGGAGCGAATCAGCATTTACCAACAAGCGCTTGTTGCAACACAACGTGTCCTACATTTGAAAAGTCATCCGACAGTCAACCCAATACAAAACAATCATGACATTAAAGTGACAGATGGAGTAGTAGAATTTAAACATGTGACATTCTCATATGACGATATTAACCCTGTATTAAATGATATTTCGTTTGAAGTAAAACAAGGAGAAATGTTGGCTCTTGTTGGGCACACTGGTAGTGGTAAGAGTTCAATTATCAATGTGTTGATGCGTTTTTATGAATTTCAAGAAGGAAAAGTATTGATTGATGGTCAAGATATAAGAGATTATCATTTAGAAGAATTAAGACAAAAAACAGGACTTGTTTTACAAGATTCATTTTTATACTATGGTACCATTAAAGACAATGTGACATTATTCAATGATACCTATTCTAACCAAGATGTTCTAGAAGCGTGTCGCTTTGTTCAAGCTGATGACTTTATCCAACAATATCCAAAAGGATATGATCATCAAGTGATTGAACGTGGTGCTAGTTTTTCATCAGGACAAAAGCAGTTGTTGTCATTTGCTAGAACTGTTATTAGAGATCCTAAGCTATTGATCCTTGATGAAGCGACAGCAAACATTGATACAGAAACTGAACATGCAATTCAAATTGGATTGGAGCGTCTTCGTAAAGGAAGAACGACGATTGTTGTTGCACATCGACTAAGTACCATAAAAGATGCGGATACAATTCTTGTGCTTGATCATGGTCGAATTGTAGAACGCGGAAATCACCAAGCATTGTTGGATTTAAAAGGTATCTATTATAAGATGTATCAAATTCAGCAATCTGAAGCACTGTTGACTTAACTAAATAGATATAAACTTCGTTTTTATTGTGTTTGAACCGTTAATAACGATTGACAATAAGTACCTTTTTATATATAATAGAAGAGTCGCTAAACATGAGGTGGTAATATGAAGTGGCCAATCCATTGGTTACAAAAAAGAGAAAATCAAATCGTTGAATTTGATGATGTGATTTTGTTTGAAAAAGATGCAATTGCATCGGTTAAACAACTTAGACAATTAAGTGATGTGCATGTATCAGGGCAAATTAGAGGTCAATGGTCAGATGAAACGATTTATGTTGATTTGACAATTGAAGGGACAATGGTTGTCCCATGTGCACGAACTTTAGAGGATGTTGATTATCCATTTCAAATCCACTCAACAGAAGTGTATGTGTTGTATAAACCAAAAGAAGATGAAGATGTTCGAGCCATTAAAGGTGATGTTTTAGACTTAATACCTGCAATATTTGAACTCATCATTCTGGAAATTCCAATGCGAGTAATCAAAGAGGATGCTCAATTTGTAGACCAGGGGTCAAACTGGAAAGTTTGTGACGAAGCGTCGAAAGAAACATCGCATACAGTTGATCCACGTCTAGCCAAATTAAAAGAGTTGTTTAAGGAAAATAATTAGGAGGTATCGTCATGGCTGCAGAACCAGTAAGAAAGATTTCGAAAACTAGAAAGCGTAAACGTAGAACTCATTTTAAATTAGTTGCACCTAATTTAATCAATTGCCCAAACTGTGGAGAGTACACATTGTCTCACCGTGTTTGCAAGCATTGTGGTTATTACGACGGAAAAAAAGTGCTTTAAGAGACCGAAAGGTCTTTTTTTTATGTTTGAGTTCCAAAAACGATTGCATTGATTGAGGAAAAAATGTATAATTGTGGTATAAAGTGGCACAAAATGGAGAGGAATGGAGGGATATACATGTTCATGGGTGAATTTTATCATGGTTTGGATGAAAAAGGCCGAATGATCATGCCTTCTAAGTTACGTCAAAAACTTGGTGATACAGTTGTTGTTACACGTGGTTATGACGGATGTATCTCTGTTTATACACTTGATGGTTGGAAAAAGATTTATGAAAAGCTTCAAACTTACCCAACAACAAAAAAAGATGCGCGTATTTATGTGCGTATGTTGACTGCTAAAGCAACAGAATGTGATTTGGATAAGCAAGGTCGTATTAATATTCCAACAGGGCTCATTGAAGAAGCTGATTTGGGTAAAGAGTGTGTGATTGTTGGCGTTGTTGATCACATTGAAATATGGTCTAAAGAAAGATGGCTTGCGTATTCTGATGAAGCAAATGACTCATTTGAAGATATTGCAGAGCAACTGGTGGATTTTGAGTTATGAAAACATTTGAACATGTAAGTGTATTTTTGGAAACGGCCATTGAATCATTGAGCATTCATGATAGTGGTATTTATGTTGATTGTACATTTGGTGGTGGTGGCCATACATCACATATATTAGATGCAATAAAAAATGGGCATGTTTATGCTTTTGATCAAGATTTAGATGCCATTAAAAATGGTGAAAATCGATTTGCTCAGGAAAAACGTTTGACATTGATTCATCGTAATTTCTCGCACTTAAATGAAGCGCTTGATCAACAAAATGTAGAGTTGGTTGATGGTGTCTTATTTGATTTAGGCGTTTCATCGTATCAATTTGATGAGCCATCAAGAGGCTTCAGTTATCGCTTTGATGCAATGCTAGACATGCGCATGGATCAAACCAAACCAATTATGGCAAAAGACATTGTCAATTCCTATTCAATTGAAGAGTTGACCCATATCTTTAGAGCATACAGTGACGAACCATTTGCTTACAAAATTGCAAAGAAAATTGATTTGAGAAGACAAACAAAGCCAATAGAAACAACATTTGAGTTAGTTGATATTATTAAATCTACGTTGCCTGCAAAAGTTTTAAAGCAAAAAGGGCATCCCGCAAAACGTGTATTTCAAGCACTAAGAATTGAAGTGAATCAAGAGTTTGATGTTTTAGAACTAGCTCTAAAACAAGCGCAAGCTCGAGTTAAGATTGGTGGACGGGTTGTTGTGATTACATTCCATTCAACTGAAGATCGTATCGTCAAACAGTATTTCAAACAATTAACACAAATACCTTCGGCACTACTTAAATTACCAATTGTGCCTGAAAGTGAATTACCAAGATTTAAACAAATTAATGCTGGTTATAAAGTTTCAAAAGAAGAAGTAGAAGAAAATAATCGTAGTCATTCAGCAAGAATAAGAGTGATTGAAAGGGTGAGATAAATGGCAGTTAAGTTGGTCGCAAGAAGAAAAAAACATCGAATGGAAACTTTTTTAATTGTGGTTTTTTCATTTGTTTTGGTTTTTTCAGTATTTGGTATTGTGACAACGCAGGCCATGATTACAACTGAATCAAAGGCATTACAAGATACGACTGCTGAAGTTAATCGTTTAACATCAATTAATAATAACTTAAACAGAGAACGTGACCAAAAAGTTGATTTAGCTTCTGTTAGTGTGATTGCACGTGCTCAAGGACTTGAAACGAGAATTGAGTCAGTTGCAAGATTGGTGAGGGAAAAAGAATGAAAAAGAAATCGTCAATTACGTTTATTGTAACTGTGACAGTGGTGGCCTTATCACTCATTAGTGCCAACACTTTTTATTTACTTGCAACTGGGCGTCACTTTGCGAGCAATACCAACATTAATGCCTATGCTGCGACAAGAGATTTAACAGCACGTGAGGAAGTGATTCCTTTTGATCGTGGTAGAATTCTTGACCGAGAAGGTGTTATTTTAGCAAGTGATGTTTACTTGTATAAACTGATTGCTGTATTAAGTGACAAGCGACCATCTATTTCAGGACAACCTGCATATGTTAAAGACAAAGAAACGACTGCAAATCAATTAGCACCTATATTAAATACAACAGCTGATGTTATTTTAGCATTCTTAAAACAAGAGGCCTATCAAGTGGAACTTGGCACCTACGGTAGTCGTTTGGATTACAAGCAAGTAGAAGCCATTAAAGCATTGAACTTACCAGGTATTGAGTTTGAACCAATGTCATATCGACATTACAGTAACAGTACCCTTGCGCCATTTGTTGTTGGTTTTTCTCAATATGATGACGAAGAAAAACGAATGGTAGGGAAAATGGGTATTGAGGCTCTTTATGACAAAGAATTAACAGGTGTCAATGGCGTTCGTAAGTTTTTAGCTGATGCTAACGGATATCGATTACCTAACGCAGAACAAACAGTGGTTGATGCACAAAATGGCTATGATGTCTACTTAACGATTGATAGCGAAGTGCAGCGTATTTTGGATATGGGTATTGATAGTTTGATTGAACGATTGACACCTGATGCTGCGTGGGGCATTATTATGGATGCAAAGACGGGGGCTATTTTAGCATCAACAACGCGACCAAGTTTTGACCTTGACAACAAAAGCATTACTGACTACATCGATCGAACGGTTAATTATGCTTATGAACCAGGTTCGGTCATGAAATCATTTGTTTATGCTGCAGCTTTATCTGATGGGGTGTATCCATTTGATCAAACCTATCAATCAGGACGTGTAGAAGTACCAGGAGGTTATATTTCTGATGCCAACCAAGGAAAAGGTTGGGGTGTTATTACATATGATGAAGGACTAATGCGCTCTTCAAATACCGGTATAGCTAATTTGCTTTTACATCATTTAAATCCAAATAGTTATGAAAGCTATATGGAAAAACTAGGCTTTTTCAAAAAAACGGGTGTAGAAGTGCCAACTGAGGCTGAAGGCGTTAAAAACTATCAATATACAATTGACCAAATTGCAACAGGCTATGGTCAGTCTTCATCATTTACTGCCATGCAAATAGTGCAAGCATACAGTGTCTTTGCAAACAACGGGCGTATGGTGAAACCATATCTTGTTGAAAAAATCATCAACCCAAATAATAACGAAGTCGTTCACCAACATAAAACAGAAATGACAGAACCAATATTTACAGAGGAAGCAGTTAAAAAAGTCAATGAACTGATGCACTCTGTTGCATATGATCCTAGAGGAACAGCCCGTACATATGCCATGGATGACGTTCAAGTATTGGTAAAAACAGGAACGGCTGAAATCGCAGGTCCAAATGGCTATTTAAAAGGGGATTTTCAAACCATTAACTCTGTTGCAGCGCTATTTCCTGCAGAAAACCCACAATATGTCATCTATATCGCATTAGAAAAGCCAGACACCTTTGTGTTTGAACCATTTGGTTATGCGTTTCAAGATATTGTTCGAAGAACCTTGGCGCAGTTAAAAGTATACGCTAATTCACAAGTTGTTGATCAGGGTGATTTAGTTGAACTACAAACACCAAATGTTATCAATCACTCACTTAGCTATGCGACACAAAAACTAACGGAAGCAAGGGCTAATTACTCAACATACGGATCTGGTCAAACAGTGATTTCACAATCGCCACTACCAGGTGAAATGATTACCAATAAAGATAAAGTTTATCTTGTCACAGATCAAGGTCCATATTTTATACCAAATCTAACCGGTTGGTCAGTAAAAGATGCTAAGCGCTTGTTGACAGCCTTGGCAATTCCTTATACAATTGAAGGAACGGGATTTGTTGTCTCGCAAAGTTTTCCTGCTGACACACCGTATGATGGCACATCAAGTATTCATCTTGTATTTCAATAGAAAAGAGGAAAAGTTATGACGTTTGAGCAATTGTTCACACCACAATTGATAATGTTATTTGGATTATCATTTGTGTTAAATATTCTTTTAATTAAAGCATTGATTCCATTTTTACATAAACTAAAATATGGACAAACAATCCGTGTGGATGGTCCTCAAACCCATTTAAAAAAACAAGGAACACCAACAATGGGAGGCGTGGTTTTTATACCTGTTGCGATTCTTTCAGTCATCCTGATTTATTCAGGCTTATTTCAACAAAACCTATTAGGTGATGCAAGTATGCAAGCCATTATTTTTGTGACACTTGGTTATTTTTTGATTGGTTTAGTAGACGACTACTTAATTGTCGTAAAAAAAGACAATGAAGGATTAAGTATCAAACAAAAACTATTTTTTCAATCCATTATTGCTGTTGCATTTATCTTTGTCTTTTTAAGACCAAACAATAATAATGTGGAACTTTTAACAACAATCCAAATCCCAATCATCCATTTGAATATCAATTTAGGTTGGCTGTACCCAGTCTTTGTTTTCTTCATGTTTGTTGGCTCGACAAATGCAGTCAACTTTACAGATGGTCTTGATGGACTTGCCAGTGGTACCATGATTTGTGCACTTGTACCAATGTTTCTATTTGGCTACCACCAAAAAATAGTTAGCGTTCAAGCAGTAAGCCTTTCTATGATTGCAGCGTTACTTGCATTCCTAGTCTACAACCATCATCCAGCAAAAATTATGATGGGAGATACAGGCTCATTACCACTTGGTGCCATGTTGGCAGCGTTGTTTATTGTTACCAAACAAGAACTCCTGTTTTTAATTATTGGAGGTGTGTTCTTAATTGAAATCATGTCAAGTATCTTACAAATTGCATCATACAAATTAAGAAATAAAAAACGCATCTTCCGAATGGCACCCATTCACCATCACTTTGAACTTGGGGGATGGTCTGAAAAACGAGTGGTTTATACATTTTGGGCAGCAGGTGCTTTATTTGCAATCATTGGCTATCTTGTGGGGATGATGTAAAATGGCAAAGGTACTAGTAATCGGGCTTGCCCGCAGTGGCTTAGCAGCCATTCGTATGTTGCATCACTTAAATGAGGACATTACGCTTAATACGTTTGAAACATTAGACAAGCAAACTAAAATGTCACTTCAACCCTATCATGTCACCATTATTGATGGTGGTCACCCACTGTCACTTTTAAATCATGACTTTGATTATGTGGTCAAAAACCCTGGTGTACCAATGATGTTACCAATTATTGTCGCATTAAAAGAAAAGCAAATTCCCATATTAACAGAAATAGAACTCGGGTATCGTATGTGTCCTCATTTAACTTACGTTGCAATAACGGGAACAAATGGTAAAACAACTACCACAACATTGACTTACGAATTACTTAAAAAAAAGAATCAGGATGTTTATCTTGCAGGTAATATTGGTATTCCATTATGTGAAGTCCTTTTGGATCAAAACCTATTTAAAAGACAAGCGACTATTGTATTAGAAATCGCTGGCTTCCAACTACTTGATACACAAACATTTAGACCCAACATTGCTGCAATCTTGAATTTATCGCCTGACCACTTGGATTATTTCCCGGATGTTGCATCTTATTATCAGTCCAAATGTAACATCTATCAAAATATGAGAGACCAAGATATATTATTTGTGAATGCCGATGATCAAACATCTAATGAATGCATTAAGTTTGATGGTATCACAATGCATGTAGGGTATAAAAAGGGCGATGTTTGTGTTCAAAATGAGACGATTATGGTGAGACAAACACCGGTGGTGGCGTTAACACATTTACATGTTGTTGGTAAACACAATGTTTATAATGCGATGTTCGCAGTATCTATTGCTTATACACTTGGTGTTGATTGTCAAACCATTGCTCAAGTACTGAATGATTTTAAAGGCGTTGAACATCGAATTGAATATGTTGGTACAATAAATGGTGTCCCATTTTACAATGATTCAAAAGCAACCAATGTTGATAGTGTTGAAGTTGCAGTTCAAGCATTTAAGCAACCTATTATCCTTTTGTTAGGTGGTAAAGATAAAGGACTTGATTTCACACCGCTTTTAGCCTATCAACAAATCCATCAAGTCATTTGTTTTGGTCAAGCAAAAGAACGCATTGCAACTTATTTTGAGTCACCGATCTTGGTAGAGGATTTGACACAAGCTGTGGCAAAAGCAAAGACAATTGCTGAACCTGGACAAGTTGTATTGCTTTCCCCTGGGTGTTCTAGTTATGATGCTTTTTTGAATTTTGAACAAAGAGGGCGTGTTTTCAAGGAATTGGTATTGAATGATTGAAGTTTAGCCAGTTAGTTATTATAATGATATAGAGGTGGATGATGAAAATTGTAATTGCAACAGGAGGGACTGGGGGACATATTTACCCAGCATTAGCCCTTGCTAGATACATCAAGGAACAAAACCCACAAAGCGAAATTGTTTTCATGGGATCTAAAATAAGATTGGAAGCGTCGGTTGTAGGGCAAAGTGAATTTCCTTTTTTTGGCTATGACATTCATACGACACAAGGTCATGTTTTTAAAAAGGCAAAAAGCCTACAAAGCATGGTTTCAGTCTATTTTGAAGTTAAAAAAAGATTAGAACAACTAAAACCAGATATTGTGATTGGATTTGGTGGTTATGTGACAGTACCGATTGTTAAAGCAGCTCAGGCTTTAAAGATCAAAACGGTTTTACATGAACAAAACTCAGTTGGTGGTTCAGCCAATAAGTATTTATCAAGTAAAGCGAGTTTGATTGTGACATCTTATGAGCGAACTAAATTTGATTTTATTAAAGCAAAGCATGTTTTGTGCTTAGGGAATCCCCAAGCAACAGCAGTTGCGCATCATACTGGTAAATCAGACCTAGCATTAAAACCAGATATGAAACATGTCTTAATTGTGATGGGAAGCTTAGGTTCTTCTACCATTAATCAACATATTATTGAGGCTTTACCTTTACTTGATAAAAAAACTTATCAAACAATTTTTGTAACTGGAAAAAAAGATTTTGAAGCCATTCAAAAAAAACATCACGATTTAGAACAAGTCATGCTTGTGCCTTATATTGATGATATGGCTGCATCATTTGATGAGATTGATTTAATTGTCTCTCGAGCAGGGGCAACAACCATTGCAGAGATTCTTGCGAAAGGTTTGCCGTCTATACTTATTCCAAGTCCATATGTAGCAGCAAATCATCAAGAAATTAATGCAAAAGAAATTGTTGATGCTTCAGGTGCAAAAATGATCATTGAAAAAGATTTGTCTGCAGATAAATTGATTCAAATGATTGATTTGGTTGTGGCAAATGACTCATTACTTGAAAAAATGAGTGTTGCTGCAAAACAATTAGCACGCATTGATGCAGCACCTTTAATTTATCATGAGCTAGAGAAGTTGGTACATGGTGATGAACATGTTGGATAATTGGGTAGAGGCTTTAAAGGAAGTCATTCATGTAAAGGTTGATGAGCCCCTTTATAAACACTCTACTTATAAAATTGGTGGTCCAGCAAAGGCCTTAGTTAATCCAAATACTTTAGAGGAACTGATTGCAGTTCTTCGTTTTGTTAAAACCCACAAAATCAATTACTTTATTTTAGGGCGTGGCTCTAATGTGTTGATTTCAGATCAAATGTTTGATGGTGTCATCATCGAGTTTCGCAACCATTTCGATGAAGTGCATATCAATGGTGTCCATGTACGGGTGCAAGCTGGAAAAAGTCTCATTCAACTTGCCTATGAACTGGCCCAAGCTGGTTTATCAGGGCTTGAGTTTGCAAGTGGCATACCTGGTACAATTGGTGGTGCCATGTTTATGAATGCAGGTGCCTATAACAAAAGCATGTCTGACATCGTGACACATGTTCTTATTTTGGATGAACATTTAAATGAACGTGTTTTAACCATTGATGAGTTGGCGACAAGCTATCGTTCAACAATCTTTCAAAAACGCCGTGATTGGGTAATCCTTGCAGTAGAAATGATGTTAACGCCAGAGGCGCCGGAAACTATTTTTAAATTGATGGATGAACGAAAAGAACGACGCATGATGTCACAACCTTGGAATCAACCATGTGCTGGAAGTGTTTTTAGAAATCCTGTGACAGGTATCAATGCATGGCAATATATAGATGATTTAGGATTACGAGGGCAACAAATTGGTGGTGCCCAAATATCACCTAAACATGCAAACTTTATTGTCAATGTTGGCTATGCAAGTGCAAAAGATGTTTTTGATTTGATTTTATTGGTTCAACAAGCAATGGATTTAACATATGGCATGGTATTTGAAACGGAAATTGAGCTTGTGAATTGGGAGTGAGAATATGAAGAAACGATACAATGAGTATGATGATAATTATGCACAAGCGTATCATCAAAAAGTAAAAGCAAAAAGAAGGAAAATATGGAAAAAGCGATTAACCCAGTTTCTTGTTTTTGTTTTGCTCATTGTCTTCTTTGTTTCGCCATTCAGTCGTGTTAATAAGATAAAGGTTGTCGGCTTAAGCACTGTAGATGAGGCAACTTTTTTGTCATACGCAAAGCTTTCAAAAAAAGATCTCTTTATACTTAAAATCCCTTATTTCCTTGAACAATCAATGAAAAAAATACCAGGTATTGAGTCTGCAAAAGTCACAAATCTTGGTTTTTTTGGCATGACTGTACATGTTGTTGAATCGCCAGTTGTTGCTCAAGGGAGTAACAGCAAAGGTGTCTATTACTTGACTAAAAAAGGGGATGTCATCTACACAACACAAGAAATAGTGGCTCGTTTTGCGTCTTTGCCAACTGTGTCTTTAATGGAAGATGATACTGAGTTATCAAAATTAGCGCTTGCACTTGTGGCAACACCTTCAACTGTCTTAAGTCAAATAAGTGAAATTAGAGATATGAGTGATCCGTTCTTTGATGACCAAATTATGTTGTTGACAAATGATCGTAAAATCATCTATGTTCGTATCTTTACAATGGCTGAGCGATTGAAGTATTATAACAATGTGTTAAATATTTACCCTGATGCGTGTGAGTATAATTTTGCACTGGCTAAGAATGGTATTGTAAAAGATTGTCAATAATGGTGCTAAAAAGTTGTAAAATAGTCTTTTCAAGCTTTAAAAAGTGAAATCAGTATGATATAATTATCAAGAGTATCTATGGAATGGAGGCTATTGAATGAGTCAAAAACAAGTTTATGCAAGTTTAGACATCGGTAGCTCAACAATCAAGCTGTTGGTGGGCGAGTTGGTTCACCAAAATGTTCGGATTTTGAGAGTGGAAACAATACCAAGTAAAGGCGTTAAACGTGGTGTCATCATTGATGAAGCGTTGGTTGTACAAGAAATTAAATCATTGGTGACTAAAGTAGAGTATTTGCTGAGTGTTAAACTAACTGGTGTTATTTTAAATATTCCTTCAATTTGTTTGAAGCTTTATCAAGGCCGTGGCTCTTATGTAATCAAACGTGACGAGAAAGTACTTCAAGCAAGTGACTACAACAAGGCTATCCAAGCTTCTGGTCAATTTGGTTTAGATAAAGATGAGATTGTGGTTTCACTTATTCCATTGCACTACATCATTGATGGACGTATTACACGTCGTCTTTTGATTGGTGAAGCAGGTCGTCAAATTGTTGCGAATACATTGGTTATAACAGCGCCAAAAGAAATGGTGTTCCCATTTGCATCATGCGTGGAACAAGCAGGCCTAGAGATCCTTGATATTTGTGTGAGTGCTTATGCATTAGCAAGTGAGGCGCTTGATGAAACTTATTTGAATGAGGGCGTTATATTAATTGATATTGGCTCACAGGTGACAACAGTCACAGTATTTGATGAAGGTTACTTAAAAACAATTGGGTCGTTACCAATTGGAGGCTATCAAATCACAAAAGACATTGCGCGTCATTTTGGTATCGAAATGTCTCAAGCTGAGCAGTTCAAAATTAAGTTTGGCACATGTTCATTAGATGAAGCAGATGAAGATGTAATTCATGTAAGGGAAGTGGAAGATGAAGAATATCCACTGACACAAAAAGATTTGTCTAAAATTATTAATCAACGACTTGATTACCAACTTCAAGCAATTAAGTCTCAAATAGCGAATTTATTGATGGAACATCATTACCACATTGTTGTTGTTGGTGGTGGGGCTCAATTAGTTGGCATTGAAAGACGTATTGCTGAGGTACTAGGCTTTAATTCTAAAGTGTATGTACCAGATACAATTGGTGCTCGTCGTACGATTTATACGCCTGTTCTTGGTGCGATATATTATTTTATGGATCGTCAACCATTTATACAGGAATCGCGAACCTCTGTTGATGAAAAATCATATGAACAAGCGATTAGTGTTCGAAGAAGTGTTTTGAAAGGTATTGGAAGTGACGAAGGATCTTTACTGAATAGGGTTGTGGATTTTCTCATTGGAGAAGAAGATAATTAAGATTGCGAGGGAAGAATATGGATGCAGGAAAATTGGTTCAAATTGCTAGAATAAAGGTCATTGGTGTTGGTGGTGGCGGATGTAATGCTGTCAACCACATGGTCCAAGAAGGCGTACAAGGTGTTGAGTTTTATGTTGCCAATACAGATGCTCAAATGTTGATTGGAACTAAAGTAGACAATAAAATTGTTATTGGTCAAGAACTAACCAAAGGACTTGGCGCTGGTGGGAATCCAGAAATTGGCCGAAAAGCTGCGCTTGAAAGCGAAAAAGAAATTAAAGCAGCTTTAGAAGGTGCAGATATGGTGTTTATTGCTGCTGGTATGGGTGGTGGTACAGGTACTGGTGCAGCACCAATTGTTGCTGGTATTGCAAAAGAACTTGGCTGTTTGACAGTTGGTGTTGTGACAAGCCCATTCTTTTTTGAAGGAAGTCGTTGTGTAAAACAAGCTAAAGAAGGACTTGCTGCTTTAAAAGAGAATGTTGATTCACTCATTGTGATATCAAATGATCGCTTGTTAAAAGTGATTGGAAATAAACCAATGAAAGAATCATTTGGAGAAGCAGACAACATTCTTCGTCAAGCTGTAACAACCATTACAGACTTGATTGCTGTACCTGCAACCATTAACTTAGACTTTGCTGATGTTCGTAGTGTCATGTCAAATAAAGGGAGTGCACTCATTGGAATCGGTATGGCCAGTGGTGAAAATCGTGCCATTGAAGCAGCGACTAAAGCAGTCACATCGCCTTTGTTAGAGCTTGATATTTCTGGTGCCCAAGATGCCATTATTAATGTCACTGGTGGTGAATCTATTACTTTATATGATGCCAATGATGCTGTCGAATCAATACGTCAAGCAGTTGGAAATGACGTAAATATTTTCTTTGGTGTTGCAATCAATGAAAATCTTGATGATGAAGTTATTGTAACAGTGATTGCTACAGGCTTTGATGATAAAGTAAAAGAAGAAGTTAAACCTTCAAACTTTGTTCGTCCAACAATCCCAACTGCAGGTGCAGTTCGTCAAGAACCAATGAAACCAGTAGTTGAAGAAGAAGAGGATGATAATGCTTGGATTTTACCGGATTTCTTTAAAAATAAAAAGGCTTAGATAGGAGGTTTTCACATGAGTGTTGGAAAGAAATTTAAAGATTGGTTCTTTGAAAATGAAGATGATTTTGAAGCGACATTAGAAATGGATGAACTTGAAGAAGAAGAGGCACCTCAACCTGCATCAAGCTTATTTGAAAAGCCAAAAAGCAATCGTACGAGTGCTGCAATGAAAACAATGTCTATGGGTAAAGATAGTCAAATGGTATTATTTGAGCCACGTTCTTATGCAGAGGCACAAGGTATTGCAGATCGTTTGAAAGAAAAAAGAGCGACGGTTGTTAATCTGCATCGTTTGCAAAAAGATCAATCAAAACGTATAATTGACTTTTTAAGTGGTGTTGTGTATGCCATTGATGGTGATATTCAAAAAATTGGTGGCAATATTTTCCTTTGTACACCTAAATCATTTGGTGTTGCAGGTGCTATTACAATGGATGAAAAGGATGAATTCTATCGTTAATGACTAACCACTATATCATGCACTTCCCTGGGGAAGAGGCATTTATTAGGCGCCTAATGGGGCTTAAAAAACAACTGGATATTAGAGGGGGTTATGTCTCTATTGGGTTTTGTAGTCCTTATCAACAAACCATTGTTGAAGCCATGTTTCAGCCAACATATGATGTTTATTTTGATGGTGGATACATTGATGCTGAACGTAAAATGGTTCAAATAGGCGAAAGAAAACCATTAATTACAATCCTTGAATTAACCTATCATAAGAAATTTGGATCAATCCGCCACCAAGATGTGCTTGGTGCCCTTCTTGGACTTGGCATTGATCGAGATCTCATTGGTGATATTGTGGTTGGTGATCGCGTATTTGTCGTGGTATTGGAGCGCATTGTGATGTTTTTGTTGCAAGAGTTGAAACAAGTTGGTCGTGTGCATGTTCAAGTACATGTCGTGGATGATATTGTGTATGAAAAATCAAGTGGTGAGATAAAAACCATATTGGTTTCCTCATATCGTCTTGATAAGCTTGTCTCTGAGGTTTGTCGTCTCAAACGACCTGAATCTCAGGTATGTATTGAGCATGGCGATGTTAAAGTGAATCATCGTGTAATAACAGATGTCAGTCATCTACTTGTTGTGGGTGATTTGGTTGCAGTTAGACGCTTCGGACGTTTTAAAATACTTTCAGTAGATGGGTATACAAAGAAGGAAAGAATTGTGCTTACGATAGAGAAAATGTGATTGGGGGGATACGATGAGTGATTTGATACAAAAGTTTCAAATAAAAAAACGATTTAGAGGTTTGGATGAGAAACAAGTTGAGACAGTGATTTCAGAACTTGCAAGTGAGATTGAAAAAGCAAGAGATGAGACCAATCAGTACAAGTCTCAGTTAGATCAAGCATCACTTAGAGTTGCCCAATTAAATGAACGGTTTGAACTGTTGCAAAAGGAGCTGGCTTATACTCAAAACACTGGTGAAGAAATTACACGAGTTGCATTAAAGGAAGCCAATGTATTGATTGAGAAGGCGAAAAGAAATGCTGATTTGATTTTAGCTGAGGCGCTTCAAAATTTAAAAGAAGTGAACCGTGATATTGAGCGGTTTAAAAAAGAAGCAGTTGATTTTAAAGATGGTGTTCAAACACTGTCTACGTCATTACTTGAACAAGTTGAACAGTCACACATTTATTTTATGGCTAAGCATGATCGTTCAAGTACAGTAGATGATCAATTTATAGATGAAGAATAAAACGATGATAAAGACAAGATGATATAGGAAACGACATAGAGACTTTGTGGTTGGTGGAAACAAAGCGGGCACTATATGATTATCACTTTTGAGTGCTTTTTGCCGGTTGCTCACGTTAAGAGTTTGAGTGCATGCGTCGCATGAACTAAGGTGGTACCGCGTATAAACGTCCTTAGATGGATGTTTTTTTTATTTTGAGAGGAGAATTAAGATGGATTATAAAGACACACTTTTAATGCTTCAAACATCGTTTGAGATGAGAGGTAATTTAAACAAAAAAGAGCCAGGGTTACTTCAAACATGGCAGGATTTAAATATGTATCAGTTAAATGTAGAAAAAAATAGGGGTAAAACACCTTATGTATTTCATGATGGTCCGCCATATGCTAATGGTAACCTTCATATGGGTCATGCTTTAAATAAGATCTTAAAGGATTTTGTTGTGCGTTATAAAATGATGTCTGGATATGCTGTTGAGTACATTCCAGGGTGGGATACACATGGACTTCCAATTGAAACAGCGATTCAAAAACAAGGTATCAATCGTAAAGCATATTCACTTGTTGATTATCGTAAATATTGTGAGCAATATGCACATGAACAAGTATCCAAACAGTTGAATCAAATGCAACGTTTTGGTACACTAGCAGATTATGCACATCCATACATGACACTTCAAAAAGAGTTTGAAGCCAATGAACTATATGTTTTTTCAAAAATGGCATTAAGAGGTTTGATTTATAAGGGATTAAAACCAGTTTATTGGTCATATTCAAGTGAATCAGCTCTAGCTGAAGCTGAAATTGAATATCATGATAAAAAGTCACCAGCAATTTATGTTGCATTTCAAGTACTCGATGGAAAGGGTGTTTTACCTACAGATGCACGTATGGTTATTTGGACGACAACGCCTTGGACAATCCCAGCAAATCAAGCCATTGCATTGAATCCAAAGTTAAATTATGTCTTGATTGATTCAAATAAAGGCAAGTTTGTTTGGCTTGAAGCGCAGCTTGAGGCTTTATCAAAAGAATTTGAACTAGAAAATGTGGTTGTGTTAAAAACAATGCTAGGTGAGCAGATGGAATATATCACAACAAAACATCCTCTATTTGAACGTGAGTCTTTGGTTGTTTTAGGCACACATGTTGAAGAAGAGGGAACTGGTTGTGTTCACTCTGCATCAGGGCATGGGATCGAAGACTTCGAAGTATGTAATCGTTACAACATTCCAACCGTTTCGGTAGTTGATGCAAAAGGACATATGATGGAAAATACTGGCCCGTTTGCTGGTCTTCACATTGATGATGCCAATAAAGCAGTAGTCATGGCTTTAGATGAAGCAGGAGCCTTACTAAAAATGAATTGGATTACGCATTCATATCCTCACGATTGGCGTACTAAAAAGCCAGTTATTTTTAGAGCAACTGATCAATGGTTTGCTTCAGTTGAAAAAATTCGTGACTTGCTTTTAAGTGAAATAGATCAAGTGAAATGGTTTAATGATTGGGGTCATATTCGCATTTATAATATGATTAAAGATCGTGGTGATTGGTGTATTTCAAGACAAAGAGCTTGGGGGGTTCCAATTCCAATCATTTATTGCGAAGATGGTTCACCAATTATTGATGAGGCTGTGTTTAATCATATCCAAACATTGGTAAAAGAGCATGGGACCAATATTTGGTTTGAAAAAGAAGCAAAAGAGTTATTACCTGAAGGATTTAAAGATTCAAGATCACCTAATGGCCTATTTACAAAAGAAACTGATACGATGGATGTTTGGTTTGATTCAGGTTCTAGTCATACGGGGGTTCTTGTTGAAAGAGGTTATGGATATCCAGCTGATTTGTATTTAGAGGGTAGTGATCAATACCGTGGTTGGTTTAATTCATCATTGATTACTGGGGTTGCAGTATACGATAAAGCACCATATAAACAAGTTGTTTCTCATGGATTTGTACTTGATGGAAAAGGTAAAAAAATGTCTAAATCTGGAGGAAATGCAGTTGATCCATTAAAAGTAATTGATCAACTTGGTGCAGATATTTTACGTCTATGGACTGCAACTGTTGATTATACACAAGATGTTCAAATTTCTGATGAATTATTGAAACAAGTGACTGAAACGTATCGTAAAATAAGAAACACCATTCGTTTTATGGTTGGGAACTTATTTGATTTTAAAGCAACTGACGCACTTGATTATGAATCACTTCATAGTGTTGACAAGTTTATGGTGAGTAAACTCACACACCTTCAACATGCTGCGATAAGTGCTTACGATTCATTTGATTTTCAATCAGTTGTTCAAACGATTTCTAACTACATGACCAATGAATTGAGTCGTTTCTATTTAGATTATGCAAAAGATATCTTGTTTGTAGAAAAAGCAACTTCACTTAGAAGAAGACAAGTACAAACAGTGTTGTATCATCATGTTGAAGTCATGACTCAACTATTAACACCTGTATTACCATTTACTATGGAAGAGGTTTATCAATGCTGTGACTTTAAAGAAAAAGAAGTGTTTGCTTCACTTGAACGTTTTGAAAGACTTGAATTAAAAGAAGGAAGCGACGCTATTTTAAACCTTTATGATCAATTACTTGATGTTCGAGATGATGTTTTAAAAGCGCTAGAAACAAAAAGAACAAACAAAGAGTTAACAGAAAATGCGTGGGGAGATGTGACAATTTGTTTAGCACCAACACACCAACTTGTAGCAACGCTTCAAGATGACTTGCGTCAGTTGTTTAAAGTTGGTCGTGTCACCTTAACAAACACCCCACAAAGTGATGTTTATGAATCAAGTAGTGTTGGTGTGACGGTGATGGTTGGCACTAAGTGTGAACGTTGTTGGAATATTTATGATGAAAGGGAAATGCATGATGAACACATCTGTGAGAGATGTCATGATGTTTTAGAAAACTAGCATGAAAAAGTATGCAATTGGACTCATCATCATTGGTGTTGTTTTAGATCAATTGACGAAAGTTATGGTGACAAGTAGTATTGATCTTTATGAAACAGTTAAATTAATTCCTGGATTTTTATATTTAACATTTGTTAAAAATACTGGAGCAGCTTGGAGTATCTTAGAGGGTAATATGATGTTCTTTTATCTTATTACAATTGTTGCTTTAATCGGTATGAGTTATTATTTCATTAAGCTTGATGCTTTGCATCATTTAGAAATCATTGCCATGGCCTTAATTATCAGTGGTACAATTGGTAATTTCATTGATCGTTTATGGTTGCAATATGTACGTGACTTTATCGGTATGATTTTCTTTGGCTACTATTTTCCAATCTTTAATGTTGCAGACATGCTACTAACATGTGGGGTTGCTTTAATGGCTTTTGCGATCCTCAAAAAGGAGAAACATGAAATACATCGTTGAAATAGAAACACCAATTAGAGTAGACAAATACATTACCACCATCACGGATTATTCAAGAACCATGGTCAGCAAATTAATTGAAGACCAACTTGTAAAAGTAAACGGTAACGTTGTTAAAGCCAATGTTAAAGTGAAACAAGATGATGTTATTGAGATTGAAGAACCTAAAGTTGAATCATTAGATATTTTACCAGAAGACTTAGATTTAGAGATTATTTATGAAGATGAAGATGTTATTGTTGTGAATAAACCAAGTGGGATGGTTGTTCATCCTGCAAATGGGCATTACTCTGGGACACTTGTTAATGGTTTATTGTTTCAAGCAAAATCATTATCAACAATTAATGGGGTAATACGACCTGGTATTGTTCATCGAATTGATAAAGAAACAAGTGGTTTACTTGTGGTTGCAAAAAATGATTTAGCCCATGAGTCACTGTCAAAACAGTTAAAAGATAAGACAGTTGAACGACAATATGTAGCGCTTGTTTACGGCACATTTGATTACCAAAAAGGGAAAGTTGATGCACCAATTGGAAGAGATGAGCATGATCGTCAGAAAATGAATGTAACACCAAAAAACAGTAAACCTGCTGTAACTTATTTTGAGGTTATTGAGCAATTCAAGGATAAATCTTTGATTACTTGTCGATTAGAAACAGGAAGAACCCACCAAATCAGGGTGCATATGGCTTATATCAAACATCCGATTTTTGGGGATCCAAAGTACAGCTACAAAAATACACCAACAGAGCATGGTCAGTATTTACACGCTAAGACACTAGGGTTTAGTCACCCAAGAACTGGTGAATGGTTGGTGTTTGAAGCACCACTTCCGACATACTTTAATGATTATTTAATTGAGCTAAGAAAAGAGATGATATCATGATTATTAATTGGGATCAATACTTCATGGGGGTTGCCCACTTATCTTCATATCGCTCAAAGGATCCAAATACACAAGTTGGTGCCTGTATTGTCAATGCAGACAATCGCATTGTTGGTGTTGGGTACAACGGATTACCTAAGGGTTTAGAAGATAATGAATTTCAGTGGGATAAACGTAACCCAAGTCATGATGAAATGGATCGTAATAAATATGCTTATGTTGTGCATGCTGAAGCAAACGCTATTTTAAATGCAACAAAAAGTGTCGCAGGTTGTCGTATTTATGTGTCTTTATTTCCATGTCATGAATGTGCGAAACTGATTATTCAAAGTGGCATCACAGAGATTATTTATGAAGATGACAAATATAACGGTACACCAAGTGATAAGGCATCAAAAAAGATGCTTGATGCTGCAGGTGTGACGTATCGTAGAGTAGCACAAATCAAAATCAATGTTCAATCCTAAGAGGTACATCATGTATCTCTTTTTTTGACAAAGCAATTGGTTGAGTCGATTTCATATCTATTAAAAAACGCTAATGGTTAATTAGCGTGTTGTGAAGTGAAGATTTAGATTGTTTGAACCGAGTCATTAAATAATGTGTTAAGAATTACTTTAACTCATACCCTTAATACGATTCATATTTGAAAAATGAAGCTTTGCAATCTTATTGAAAATAGATGGACCAAACTGATGCAATACTTTTACACCAAACACATCAACATGACTTCCAGCGCCTTTAGGGATGGTCATACCAATCTTTTCACTAATTTGATCCATTGCAGATAAAAACAGATCTCTAGCAATAATTGAACCACAAGCAACTGCCAAGTACTTATCTTCCGCTTTGGTTAAAAAGGTAATGCCATGAACAACGTGTTGTTCATGTTTTAAATAATCATAATATTTTTTTTCGTGAACAAATTGATCCATGATGATGGGTATTGTTTGATTTAATTGCGCTTGTATCTTAGTGAGTGCATCGTTATGGAGTAGTGCTTTAATGGCACCTTGATTATAGCCCTTATCAATGTATGTGTTGTATTGTTGATTGGTCATCACACTGGTTGCATACAAACAATGCTTTTTCACAAGTAAAGCAAGCTTGGGAATGTGTTCATCCTTAATTTTTTTAGAATCCATGATACCAGCTTCTTTTAACAAAGGCATGACATCATTTGGGACATACGTTGCCCCAACAACCAAAGGACCAAAAAAATCACCTGTACCAACTTCGTCACTTCCAATATGACTTGTGTTTGGGTCAATTGGTAGATTTGGTGTTTCAATTACTTTTGTTTGAGCCCAAATACTTGCTTCATATGCTTCTTTTGTGCCTGCAAATACTGCCTTTTTTGATGTATAGACAGTGATTGTACAACCCTCAATCTTTGCTTGAAATAAAACATAAGGGATTTCTTTTGAAACTAGATGATCATGATAAAAGTGTTTCATCTTATCTATTGTGTTTGAATCAAATGTATGCGTTATTGGCATGAACTCACCTCCTTTCTATTGTATCAAAAATCGTACTCAGTTTAAACAAAATATGGTATAATCATCTAAGAGGTGATGATGTGGAATCAATTCATTCAATTATCGAATTTGATTTAGTACAAGAAAAAATAAAACAATATGCTGCATCTAATTTAGCAAAAGAAGTGATTGGTGAACTCACAATGATTAAAGATCATCATCAACTACAAACAATGCTTACTTATATGGATGAAGGTCTTAAACTATTATACGCACATGGGGATATGCCTATGGGTGGTTTTTATGATGTTGAAGCAGTGTTGCATCAATGTGAAATGGATGGGATTGCATCCATTGAACAACTATTATTGATAGAAAGTCATGTCCATGTTTGTACGCAAATAGATTTATACATGAAAGTTATCAAAGTACCAGTTCCACATGTGAAAGCGGACTTTGAACGACTTGTGATCTTAGATGTACTAAGACAAGCCATTAATCGTTGCATTGATGATCGTGGTGAGATGAAAGATGAAGCATCAACTCAATTGATGTTGCTTAGAAAAGAAAGACGAGTGGCTGAAAAAACAGTTCGTCAACGTTTGGAACGCTTTATCAATGCCCATCGTGATCATGTTGCTGAATCGTTTATTACACAGCGTAATGGACGTTTTGTGATACCCATTAAATCAAGTTCAAAAAATAGTTTTAAAGGGATGATTCAAGGTGAATCATCATCAGGGCAAACAACTTATTTTGAACCTGTTGAAGTGGTTGATGTTAACAATCAGCTTCATTCTTTGGATCATAAAATAGGGAAAGAAATCGAAAAGATTCTTTTTGAATTATCTCAAAAAGTAAAAGAACATGTACCTGTCATTAGAGACAATGTTGAAATCATTCTATCATTTGATGTCTTGTTTGCAAAAGCAAAATACGCGAAAATGATGCATGCAACGGTACCAGAAGTAACCAGTTCTTTTGATGAATTGTCATTTAAAAAAGCACGACATCCACTTTTAAACCAAGAACATGTTATCAGCAATGATATTGCCATAAAAGGACAACATCGAATGATGTTAATTACAGGGTCTAATACGGGTGGTAAAACAGTTACGTTAAAAACAATCGGTTTGCTTACTTGGATGGCATTATCAGGCCTTGCAATTCCATCAAGTCGTGCAGTTGTGCCTCATTTTGAAGATTTGTTTGTAGATCTTGGAGATGGGCAAAGCATTGCAGAATCTTTATCAACGTTTTCTTCACATATGAAACGATTGATTGAAATCACAGAACATGTTAGTAGCACGTCGCTTGTTTTACTTGATGAGCTTGGATCTGGTACAGACCCAAAAGATGGAGAAAACATTGCTGTTGCATTGCTTGACGACTTGCATACACATGGTGCTATGGTTGTTGCGACAACGCATTATGCAAAACTTAAAACATATGCACGTGAACATGACTATGTTTTAGGTGCAAGTGTGGCATTTGATGTTAACTCACTGATGCCTACATATCAATTACTTGTGAATCAATTAGGTCAGTCTTATGCGCTAGAAATTGCTCAAAAATTAGGGCTCAAACAAAGTATTATTGACAAAGCAAGAGCGTTAAAAGAAGCGTCTAAAGATAAACATGATCAGTTGCTTGAACAATTAGAGATAGAATTAGAAGATAATCGTTTGTTAAAACAAGAATTAGAACAGTACAAACAAGATGTACTTGACAAACAAACAAGCCTTGATTTAGCACTTGAACAACTTGAAAGACGTAAAGTAGCAGAAATAGAAAATGCTAAACAAGTCGCCAACCAGATGGTTGAACAAGCTAGAATTGAAGCTTATGCTATTATTGATGAGCTTAAACAAAAACAAGCGTTGCTTGCACATGAACAAAATGATGTGATGGCAACATTGGATGCACTATTGATTGATCAAGTCAAAGAAGAAGGCGATGTTGATTATGTATACCATGTTGGTGATTTAGTAAAAGTTATTTCTGTTCAAAAAGAAGCTGAAGTTGTTGGTGTTTTAAACAATAAAACAGTTGAAGTAAGTATGGGTGGTTTAAAAACACGACTTAAAACAAAAGATATTATTTATTTAGGAAAAGCAAAAGCAAAACAAGTTGTTAAAAAAACAAAAGTAGTTCGTCCAACCGTTTCAATGGAACTGAATTTAATTGGCTTAAGAGTTGAAGAAGCGATGCATGAAATGGATCGTTATATGGATCAAGCAGTATTTGCCCGTTTACCACAAGTACGTATCATCCATGGTCATGGCACAGGTGCTTTAAGAGATGCTGTTCATCAACGCTTAAAGAAAAATGCACACGTTGCAAGCTATCGATTAGGTGATGGTCATGAAGGTGGTATGGGGGCTACGGTGGTGATACTTAAATGAATGATATTAAAGCTAAGCTAAGTTTATTACCTAAAGAACCCGGTTGTTACTTGATGAAAAACAAACAAAACCAGATTATTTATGTTGGTAAAGCAAAGGTATTAAAAAATAGGGTATCCTCATATTTTAATAAAGTACATGACTATAAAACAACTAAACTGGTACAAGAGATTGTTGATTTTGAATACATTGTCACCAATTCTGAAAAAGAAGCACTTTTACTTGAAATTAATTTAATCAAAGAACATACCCCCAAATATAACATTATGTTCATGGATGATACGTATTACCCATACATACAAATTACCCATGAAACCCATCCTAAACTTAAAATAGTTAGAGATGCAAAAAACAAAAAAGCAAAACACTTTGGACCATTTCCCGATGCTACAGCTGCTAGAGACATCTATCATTTGCTTAATCGATTATACCCGCTTAGAAAATGTCATAAGATGCCAGACAAAGTATGCTTGTACTATCATCTAAAGCAATGCTTAGGTCCGTGTGTTTATCCTGTGAGCCAAGATCAGTACCATGACATTATTCAAAGTATTCAGCGCTTAATGAATGGTGATGTAAAAGACATCATCCAAGATTTAGAAACAAAGATGTTCAATGCAAGTGAAGCACAAGCATACGAACAAGCACTTGAATACAAACAACTTATTCAGTCGATTCGTTATGTAACATCTAAACAAAATGTTCAAAGTAATCTTGGTGAGAATTATGATGTTTTTGCTTATCATCAAGATCGTGGGTACTTATCAATCCAATTGTTTCTCGTAAGAGAAGGTCGTTTGCTTTCTCGTGAAATGAAATTAATTCCTCTTCAACAACAAGATGAAGTTAGTGATATCATGACACGTTTTATTGTTTCTTTTTATCAGGTCAATACATTGCCTAAAATGGTTCATATCCAAGAAAGCTTAGACGCTCAGATGATTGAGTCTATTATCAATGTTAAAGTATTACAACCTAAAAGAGGACCAAAATACAAAATGCTTGAGATGGCAATCAAAAATGCTAAAGAAACTTTAGACAAGAAGTTTATGATGTTTGAAAAACAAGAAGAGAAAAAGGAACAGACCATTGAACTTTTAGGAGAAAAACTTGGTATTCCAACACCTTATCGTATTGAGTTATTTGATAACTCAAATACTCAAGGACATGATCCAGTGAGTGGCATGGTTGTTTATTTAAACGGACAACCATCTAAAAAGGATTACCGTAAATTTAAGATTCAAACTGTAGAAGGACCAGATGACTATCAAACCATGAAAGAAGTTTTATACAGACGTTACTTTAGGGTACTAAAAGATAACTTACCAATGCCAGATTTACTCATTGTTGATGGTGGTTTAGGTCATGTGAGAATAGCTAAAGAAGTTAAAGCCATGTTACATCTTGACTTACCTATATGTGGTCTTGCTAAAGACGATAAGCATCAAACGTCATTGTTGATAAATGAAAATGAGGATATCGTAAGCATTGATAAAAAATCAGAACTCTTCTACTTTTTAACACGTATGCAAGATGAAGTACATCGCTATGCTATTTCATTTCATAAACAACTACGTCATCGTTCATTATTTGATTCAATTTTAGATCAAGTACAAGGATTAGGACCAAAACGAAAAAAAGCGTTACTGAAACAGTTTGGTAGTGTTAAACAAATGAAAGAAGCAACTTTGGATGAACTTACAAAAGTGATTCCTGAAAATGTTGCAAAACAATTAAAAGAAGTTTTAAGTCAACAGTAAATATGATAAGATAATTTGGAGGTGAAGCCATGACATTTAGAAGAAGATATTTATTGATGCTTGTATGTGCTGTCTTTTTAGTGTCATTTGCGACACTAAATCTAAAGTATGATTCATTTAATCGTATTTCTGGTATTGATAATGAATCAAGAATCTTAATATCTAGACATCTTAATAAAGAAGAGAAACAATTTATTATTGATCAAGGCATACATGTTAATCAATTCATTCGGTTTATTGAAATGCCTGGTTTTTCAATTTACAATTACAAAATATACAATATGATTGAAGAGCGCCAGTATTTCTCTAGGTTAGATGAAATCGTTCGATACGGCAACCAAAGCAATGATCAACTCGTAGCCCAAGGTTTTAAAAGTACAGAAGTTGCGCATAATTTGGACACTATTATGATTAATGATATGTTCTTGGATTTTTTAAATCATCCCACATTTCGCGTAGATGAGATTTTTATTTATGCACGGGTTCGAGATCACTTTGATATTAGCGATGCGAGTTATATTCAAATATCACAGTTGTTGAAAGCCTCGATTAACAATCAAGGATTTACTAAGAAGAGTGATGTTGATGCTAAATTAACAGCTTTATTTAATGCCTATGAGGTTCCAACATTGATGATGATTGTTGAACAAATGAAACTAAACAATCAATTGAATATTGTATTAAATCCACTTGAAGTAACTGCTTTTGTTAATCAAAGATATATTATTGGAGACTTTAAAATGCCACTTGAACAAATGTCTCATTTTGGCAATATTTCCCCACTATTTCAAACAACCTATTTACAAACTGAAGCTGCTAATATGTTTAATAATCTATGCCGTGATATGTCATCAACAAATGCCTCACTTCATTGTAACCAACTGACACAAATGACTGGATGGTTACCATTTGAATCATTGGGTGAATTAGGTGGCATTGATGATCGTCAACTTGCACTAACATTGATGATTCAAGGGCCTGACGATGTGCTAACATATCTTAGAAATAATGCAAGCAAATTTGGCTTTGTGATAAGAAATGATGGTGGATTAAGATATGCAGGTGTTAAACTTGCAACAGATATTCAACAAAAACAACTGACTTGGGAGGCGTATCATGCGAAGTAAAGTAGGTGTATTTGATTCAGGACTTGGTGGGGTTTATACGCTTAAGGCGTTGCAAGAGGCTTATCCTGACATAGCATTTGTGTTTTATGCTGATCAAGCTCATATGCCCTATGGCATTAAAACCAAACCACAACTGCTGACTTATGGTATAGAAGCCATGACTTTTTTTAAACAACAAGGTTGCCAAGTAGTGGTTGTTGCATGCAACACCATGAGTAGCGTGGCATTATCTAATTTACAAGCACTTTTTGATGATATGACCATTATTGGAACAATTCTTCCGACTGTATCACAGCTAAAAAAACCTAACAAGGTCCTAGTTTGTGCAACAAATGTGACCGTTCAAAGTGGCGCTTATAAACAAGCAATCTTAAGTTATTTTCCACATGCACAAGTTGATGATTGTGCAGCAAGCATCCTTGTCCCAATGGTTGAGAACAATGCATATGTCCAAAAAGAGATTGAAACATTGTTTAAACCATTTGATCAAGATTATGATGTTATTGTATTGGGATGTACGCATTTTCCAGTGATGAAGGAGATAATTCAATCTTATTTTCCGAATAGTTGTTTGATTGATTCAACTAAACCATTGGTGGAGGCATTGGTACCAATGCTTGAAACATTACAACGAGGTGTAACCACTTATTTCACAAGCAAACAATCAGTTCGCTTTAATCAAGCAGTATCAAATATTCTAAATCATGATGTCTCTTTTAAGGAACCTTTTTAAGGTTTCTTTTTTTGAAACTGTTTAATAAATATTCTTAATAAGTGTTGTATTGATACACCTATTGATTAAAACTTTGATTGATAAATTAATCAGAACAGCAAAATGGTACCAAACCTTCCATGATACCTTGATTAGTTTGGTTTTATGCGTTGAGACATAAAAAGGGGTATGTTACAATTTAATTGAAAATGACTCAATAATTTTGAGTGACCATAGCGGATGACAAGAAAAGGAGGGTAGGTTAACTCTAAAGAGGGGCTTCAACATTTCGTTTTAAAAAAAATAAAAGGGAGAATAAACGTGTTGAAAAGAAAAAGAGTAAGTCATGTCTTAAAGAAAGTATGTAGCTACATTTTGGTCTTTGTATTGATGGGTGTGCCATTACAACTAAGCAATCTTCATGCGACCATTAGCGACCATGTTGTAATCAGTGAAGTTTATGGTGGGGGTGGTAATGCAGGGGCATTGTATACCCATGATTTTATTGAACTTTATAACCCAACAAATCAAGATATTGATATTTCAGGTTGGCAACTAAAGTATTATTCACAAGGGACAACAGTGCCTAATGATAACAATGTATTTACTTTGCCTGAGACTGCCGTGATTAAAGCGAATGGTTATTATCTAACACAACATTCAAAAGGAAGTGGTGGAACAGAGGCGCTACCACAACCTGACGCTGTTGGTAACATTGGCATGGGGGCTAAAGGATGTATTGTTGATTTATACAACAAACAAGGTGAACGGGTTGACTTAGTTGGTGTCGATGGGGCTATTGCCGAAGGGACGAAAACACCTGCCATTTCAAATACGACGAGTGCCCAAAGAAAAGATAATGAGGGTAATCCAACAGGCATTACCAATGGTTGGGACACAAACAACAATGCAACCGATTTCTTCATTGATTTACCAACGCCACGAAACAGCGCATATAATGCAAACCCTTCATCTGTGTTACCTGCTGAAACAAGCATCGAAACTGTAAAAGAAAGTCCTACTGAAATTTTACTTGGAACTTCTATTGTGCTAACATCTCCAACACTAGGATCACATCTATTTTATCAACTAAATGGCGGTAATGAGATAGAAGTAACAAGCAATACGGTTACTTTATCCGTTGATGCCTTTGATCAAAATCATGAGTGGACGATTGTTGTTTATGCAAAACTTGATGGTGTAAGTAGTGAGACAAAGACATATACATACAAACAGGTAAGTACGTCATTTGCAACTGCCATGCCAGGGTCTGGGCGAGTAGATGCTGGGACAAGCGTATCACTGACTGCAAGCGAAGGCGAGTTAATCGTTTATCAAATTGTTGAGCGTGCAGGAACAGCAACACGATTCATCGGGGAGTCAGTTGCATACGCGACACCAATTGTTTTAGATGAGACGATGTTTCCAGTTGAACTTAAAGTCACGACAAGTAAACTTAATTACTTAAGTACAACCAAAACATTTACGTATGCACTCAAACAACAAAACACTTCATTTGAGCCTTATTTTGGTCAGTTACATGCGCATACAAGTGACTCAGATGGAACTGGAACACCTGAACAAGCATTTGATTATGCAAAAAATACGGCAGGTGTTGATTTCCTTGCTTTAACCGAACACTCAAATTATTTTGAAAGTGCCAATACATCAACAACAACCAATACAACTGCACCAAAGTGGTTGAATGGACAAAACCTTGCAAATGAAAAAACAGTTGATGGTCAGTTTGTCGCTATTTATGGTTATGAAATGACTTGGTCAGGAGGGCCAGGACATATCAACTCATTTAATACAGATGGCTTTGTGAGTCGTCAAAGTTCCTACTTCAACAATAAAGTTAATGATGCAGGATTAAAAGCCTATTATGATTGGTTGGTCCAATCACAACCAAATAGTATTTCTCAATTTAATCATCCTGGCAAAACGTTTGGAACATTTGCTGATTACGATTATTGGACACCTGAAAGCGATGCCCGCATCAATTTGTTTGAAGTTGGTAATGGTGAAGGTCTTGTAGGGAGCGGTGGTTATTTTCCTTCGTACAATGAATATTATAAAGCATTGGATAAAGGGTGGCATTTAGCACCAACTAATGGCCAGGATAATCACAAAGGTAAATGGGGTAATGCTAACACAACGCGTACTGTTGTCCTTGCTGCAAGCCTAACCCGTAATGATTTATACGAAGCGATGAGTGAACGTCGTGTTTATGCAACTGAAGATGATTCACTTGAAATCAACTACACTTTGAATGGCGCTATTATGGGAAGTATTTTAGATGAAAAACCTGCAACCATTCATGTAGAAGCTAAGATAATGGATCCTGATACAACCGATCAAATTAAATCCGTTTCACTTGTGACAAGTGGTGGTAAAGAACTAGCGACACAAACATTTACTTCTAGAGAAGTCACTTATACTGTAGACTTGAACAACGACTATCCTTATTACTTTTTAAAAGTGGTTCAAGCAGACGGTGACATTGCAATTACTGCACCAATATGGACAAGTAGTGTAGAAAAAACAGGCATTTCATACTTTGAAAGCAGTGAAGAGGTGGTTGTAACAGATCAACCAATCCTTATTCAAACCGAAATATACAATGATGAAACAACACCTTTTGAAATCCAATCCATTAAAATAACCAAACAAGGCGAAACATTATTTGAACAAACGTCAGGTCAAGTTGTAAAAGGAACACCATTAAAAATAGATGTTCCATTTACGGCAACAACAGCACATTATGGTACTTTTGAATTGGTTGTTGAAGGTAGTCTAAATGGTCAATCAAGAAGTTTTACAAAACAATTGAATATCTTATTTGAAGATAAAAACCAATACAGCATCATTGCAGTTGATGGCGTTCATTTAAATGAATACGTCACAGGGAATTATGCAGACAGTATGGGGAATTTCTCTAAATTAGCACTGGAATATGGAGCACGTGTTGTGATATTGAAAGATGAGCTTTCTATTGAAACACTTGCAGGTGCTAGTATGCTGATACTCACACCACCAAGTCGGAAAAATGCATCACCGTTATCACTTCAAAGTTACAGTGATCAAGAAATAGAAGCCATTAAAACATTTGTATCCAATGGTGGTTCACTCATTGTCACAGGACTAGCAGATTATGGTGATTTTAGAGCCAACTCGCTCTATCACTCTGCTTATCAACAAAATCGTGTTTTAGAAGCAATTCAATCATCGGCAAGAATTGTTGATGATCAAGTTATTGACAATACCACCAATTCTGGACAAAACTATCGTTTAAAATTCACCAATTATCAAATGGATTCAACATACTTAAAAGATGTTGTTGCTGCTCAAGAATATAGCTTTTATAGTGGTTCCCATGTACAAATTAATGACCCAAGTAAAGTGACACCACTAGTTTTAACACATCCAACAACATTAAGCAGTGATGCAGATAATGATGGTCTTGGTGGACCAAGTAATCCAATTACTGGAGGAACACAACCCGTCTTAACCGTTGAAACATTAGAAAATGGTGCTAAAGTATTTGTTGGTGGTTCGGTTTTCATGTCTAATTTTGAAGTACAAGCAACGCTTGATAATTACGGTGATTTACCATATTCAAATCACACCATTTCTAAGAACATTGTTGAGTCAATAAGTCAAGACATTCAAATTAGTACCATTGAAGAAGTCTGGGCTGGTAACCCAAATGAAGTCTTTACCATTGAAGGGTTTACGACAAGTAATGCTTCAGGTTTTGATAAAGAAACAGCGTTTTTTGATAGTATCTACATACAAGACCAAACAAGAGGGATTAACTTATTCCCTGTTGCAGGGAACATTGAAGCAGGAACTAAGCTAAGAGTTAAAGGATATGTCAGTGCTTATAATGGCGAACGTCAGCTCAATGTGACATCATTCAAAATACTTGATGAACCAAACACAAAACAAACACCGAGCATTGTCTCACCAACAGAAGCGATGCTCCCAATACACACCGGTTCATTGCTTCAGGTTAGTGGGCAAGTAAGTGATCTTGTTTATGATGATGGTGGTGTGTTAGAAAGCTTTTTGATTGATCATTCGACACATGTGTTTATTGATGGTTACATTACAAAAACATATGATTTATCAAATGTTAAAGAAGGCGCTATGGTAGATGTTATAGGTCTTGCATCGGTTTCAACTGAAGGACCAAGGTTGCGAATTCGTAATCGTGCTGAGATTACTGTTGATTTATTTCTTGAACAAGCAAAAGTACAAGCATTGGAAGAGATAGATGGATATCGTAAGACTTTATTAAATCCAATCCTAGAATCAAACTATTTAGATGATGAAACAAAACGTTTATTTGAATCACAATTGATGACAATAATGAATCAAGCCAATATAGATACTAAAAATTGTCGCAATGAAGACTCATTAACAACCTTAATCAATGATTTAAAATCAAGTATGGATCAAGTTTATAATGAAGCGATGGCACAAATTAAAACACAAGTCAGCAACCAACTTGATGCATTAAAAGAAGATGTGCTTAGTAATCTTGGTGGATATCCTTTATTATCACAAGAACAAAAGGATGCATACATGATGCAAATAAATAATCGAATTGATGAAGCTAAAACAAGTATTGATCAATCAACTAACTTACCAGCTTTAATAGAGGAGAGTAAACAATCATTAAATCAAATCCTCATTGAAGCATCGTCTAAAGTGAAAGAATTAGCTAAACAAGCTGTTTTAGAACAAGAGAATACAGTGATTGATTTGATTAAATCATTACCCTTTATATCAAATGAACAAATGAATGCATTACTCAGTCAATGGCAACAACATGTACAACCATTACTAGATCAAATGGATCGTACGATTGACTTAAATGAAGTGGTACAACTCATGGCATCAATCGAAACAATCAAACAATCATTCCAACCAAATATCTTGAGTGTCTTAAAAGATGGTGCGATAACAGTTATTCAAAGTCAAGCGCAACAATTGAAAGATCAGCTTAATCAAACCAATCTAACGCCAAGTCAAAAAGAAGAAACCATAAAATGGATTACATATATGGTTGACCAATCAATAACAAACATTGAAAACTGTACAAGCACGACAGACATTGAAACAACAGTTAACCACATAATTGACATCCTTAAATACACATTAGATGCACCAACACTAAGTGTGCCTGTGTTTGTTGAACTTAAACTAAATGAAGTGTATAATCCAATGAAACAAGTACTAGCAAACGATATAGTTGATGGCAACCTAACATCTAAAGTTAACGTGACAAACAATGTGAATACAACAAAAGCAGGTATTTACACAACACATTATGTGGTTAAAAACAGCCGTGGACAAGAGATGAAAGCTGTGCAAGTAGTCTTGGTGAATGATGGACATTATGCGTATGATAATGGATATATACTATCAGCACAAGATTTTTCATTGAAAGATAGTGAACTAAAAGAAAGTGACGCTTATTATTTATCTAAAGCAAAAGTAAGTGTTTACCATGTTGAGACAACATCTTGGATCGATGAACCAACCATTGTGGTGGATCGTTCTAAAGTATCAAGTAAAGCAGGTACATACCCAGTCACATTCAAGTTTAATCCACAATTAACAGTGAATCTTCGTGTTGAGCCAACATCATCAAATCTACCTGATACTGGTCAAGAATCGATCCTTATCATTGGTATGATGTGCATGTTGTTTGGATTTATGATGATTAAACGAAATAAACAAGAAGGCTAAGTCATTGACTTAGCTTTTTCTTTAAATGAAAATGTATCCTCTATATGATAAATCATTGTTTTAATAACCCGATGTGATAGGATAAATAAAGGAGGTATGATATGACATATAAACTCGTAGCATTAGATGTTGATGGGACATTGATTCATGATAACCAATCCATCCCTCAAGAAAATATTGAAGTGATTAAAGACTTACAAAAACAAGGTGTTGAGTTTGTTCTTGTTACAGGAAGACCTGATGTGTCAGTTAAACAATACATCAAACAGCTTGGCATCCATGCACCAGTGCTAGGCTGTAATGGTGGTGTTGTGCGTTTTGTAGATACAAAACAACTAGTTGATGTTAGCTACATAGATGGGCATGTGGTTGAACAACTTGTTGATTATTTTAATCAACATCAGATTTATCCTAGGTATTATGGAATTGATTGTGTTTATTCATTCAATCAAGATGAATTTGATGCAACTAAGAATCCAAAAGCAGGTTTAAGTAAAAAAATGAGTATGCTCATGGACTTTCATATAATTCAAGACATAACACAAATGAATACCAAGCACATTGTTAAAATTGTATACTTTGGTTCAAACCAGGAAAATTGGTTTCAAACATATCAAACACTTAAAAAAAGAGATGATGTGTCAGTCTACCAAGTTGGTGAAACGACACTTGATATTGTTGCTCAAGGTGTTTCTAAAGGACAAGCCTTGTTAAAGTATGCTTTGTCTAAACATATCAATCAAACCGAAATCATTGCAATCGGAGATAGCGAAAACGATTTGTCCATGCTTGAAGTCGTTGGATGTCCTGTAACATTAGAAAATGGTGATGAAAGATTAAAAGACATAGCTTGTATGATCACGGATTCAAATAATGATGCAGGTGTTGCAAAAGCATTAAACGTATTATTTAAAAAAGGAGCCTAGGCTCCTACAAACTGTCACTCGTAAATGACATTGGCAACAATGCTCGAATAGACGTTTTGATGGTTTGTTTTTTATTTGATAAATAGATTGGCACATCTAACCCAATCAACTCAACTAAAACTTGACGACAAGCGCCACAAGGGGATGTTATGGTATCACTATTAGTCACAATTGCGATACCAATGATGTCCTCTTTTCGATACCCCATCGAATAAGCGGCAAACAATGCACTTCGTTCTGCACAGTTTGTAAGCCCATATGATGCATTCTCAATATTTGCTCCAGGTATGAATGTTTGATCAGTTGTCACAACACAAGCACCAACTTGAAAATGAGAATAAGGGGCATAAGCTTGTTTCATTGCTTCAAATGCTTTATTAATGAGTATTTCTTGCACAATTTCACCTCTTTCTCTATTTTAACTGATTTAAGCAAAACATACAAATAAAAATCAACAATGGATTTATCCAAAGTGACTATTTTGTTTATTTGGGTATATCAACTAACAGTTAAGTTTAGGCCAAATGCTTGAATATCGTTTTGCTATGCGAATTATATTAAAGTAGCTTAAGTGAAGGCGATAAAGCAATCGATACAATATTAGTGATTATAGGCTTACTAATAGCGATTAAAAAACGTGGGGAAGTAACAAATTAGCTTTTAGATCAAAAGCAACATATGGACTTATCTTGACGTTTATTTGTTACACTAGTTTTATGTTATTTGATTCAAAATAATGTTGTAAAAAAACGAAGAATAAAATTAAGCATGTTTCAAAGCACAATAAGATAAAACGTCACTCAAAATCAATGTATCAATCATACATGACGAATGAACAAAAGTATGTTATAATCATCAATAAGAAAGAGGGGAATTCATGAAAACAGATTGGCAATTAGATTCACTTTATTTAGGGTTTGAAGATGATCAGTTTTTAGGTGATATGCTGCTACTTGATCAAGAAATTGATGGTTATAACCATTTAAGTACTTTAATTGACGAAATGGAAACAAACGATGTCTTGGTTAACATGTTAAAAATGGATGAACGCATCTCAAGTGTGTTTCATAAATTATATGGGTTTTGTCATTTGACTTTAACGGTTGATGCATCGCATGATGTTGCAAAGCAATACTTAGATAAACTACGTGGTATGCAAATAAAACTTAAATCTGCTTCTGTTTTGTTTGTTCGATATGTTGCGGATGCACCACTGGATTTAAGTGTACCACTAATTCATGAACATCAATATTATTTATCTAGAATGAAAAAAGAAGCGTCACATTTGTTAAGTGATGATATGGAACTATTAATATCTCAACTACAACAAACAGGATCAAATGCTTGGGCAGATCTTCACAATAAAACGTTAAGTGATGTGAGTGTTGAAATAGGTGGTAAGTCATATCCATTGCCTGCTGCACGTAATTTTGCTTTTGATCATGACGCTGCTATTAGAAAAGAAGCATATGAAAAGGAGCTTGATGCTTATAAACAAGTTGATACGATCGCAGCATCTGTTTTAAATGGGATTAAAGGCGAGGTATTGACCATCAATAAATGGAGAGGATTTGAATCTGTACTTGCTCAAACAGTTGAACAATCACGTATGAAACCAGAAACACTTCAGGTAATGCTTGAAGCAATGGTTGATTACTTACCGAAATTTCGTGCTTATTTAAAACAAAAAGCGTTGCTTTTAGGCCATCAAAATGGGTTACCATTTTATGATCTATTTGCACCTGTGGGAACATTTAAAAAGACGTATACGTATGAAGATGCTCAAGCATTGATCCTTGAACAGTTTGGTTTATTTAGTACATCATTAAAAGATTATACGAAACAAGCATTTGATAAGGCTTGGATTGATGTTTATCCAAAGATTGGTAAACGAGGTGGTGCTTTTTGCTTTAACATTCATCCGATTGGAGAAAGCCGCGTACTCACTAACTTTGATGGTAGTTTCTCACAAACAAAAACGTTGGCTCATGAACTTGGACATGCCTATCATGGTCATATATTGCAACAAGTGAGTATGTTGAATAGTCGTTATACAATGCCAGTTGCTGAAACAGCGTCTATCTTTTGTGAAACGATTTTAAAACAAAATGTGATTAAACAAGCCTCTAAAGAAGAAGCATTTACCATTCTTGAAATTGATTTGCAAGGATCAACACAAGTTATTGTTGATATTTATAGTCGTTATTTATTTGAATCAAAGCTATTTGAATTACGAAAAGAAAAAGTATTAACGGTTGAAGACTTAAATACAATCATGATTGAAGCACAAAAAGAAGCTTATGGTGATGGGTTAGATCATAATTATTTACATCCCTATATGTGGATCAATAAACCACATTACTATTCAGCAGGACTTAATTTTTATAATTTCCCATATGCTTATGGACTTCTATTTGCTAGAGGCGTCTATGCTGAATATGTTAAACAACCTGAAGGATTCGCAAAGAAATATGATGAACTATTAATGGCTACAGGACAACATGATATTGAAGATGTTGCAAAGCTAATTGGTATTGACGTCACAACAAAATCTTTTTGGGAACAATCACTTTCAAGTATTGTTGAAGACATCGATTTATTTATTGCATTAAGTAAAGAACTTATCTAAGGATAGGTTCTTTTTTTACGAAATTTTAACATAAAACAAATCAAGCATTTATATTGAAATGTTAAAGTG
>CAZWEF010000003.1:0-8102 GCA_964632125.1 uncultured Erysipelotrichales bacterium | reverse complement strand
TTTACGAAATTTTAACATAAAACAAATCAAGCATTTATATTGAAATGTTAAAGTGTGTATGAGGAGGGGGGAATGTGCGCCTATTGCTTGTTGAAGATGAACCATCACTCGCATCAATCCTTCAATATGATTTAAGCAAACAAGGTTATGTGATAGACCATGTCTTAGATGGTCTTGACGCATGGGCTCAGTTTAATCAACATGAGTATGACATTGCACTACTTGATTGGATGTTACCAAGATTGTCGGGTCTTGAATTAATGAAACGAATTAAACAAATTAGTACAAAGACAATTGTCATAATGGTGACTGCCAAAGGTGATGAACTCGATGCAGTTGAAGCACTTGAATTAGGGGCAGATGATTATGTTGTAAAACCATGTTCAAGCAGGGAACTTATTGCTCGTATTGAAGCGTTTTTAAGAAGGCGTCAAAAATTACCAATAGAAGATATCTTAACGATTGGTGAGCTCACACTCAATCAAACGACAAGACATGTGACAGTGAATAACCATGACGTTGATTTAACCAAAAAAGCATTTGATTTATTAGCGTTTTTAATGTTGAATCAAGATGTCATTGTATCAAGAGAACAAATACTAAACGCTGTTTGGGGATTTGACTTTGATGGGACAACAAGAATTGTAGATGTTTTTGTGTTAAAACTTAGGGATCACTTGAAAGAGACCAAGGTTGTCATTGAGACCATTAGGGGTTATGGTTATTGTTTAAGATTAACCAAAAGTTAATAATTTTTAAAATTGTTAACGAAAAATTAACGAAACAAACATATAAAATAAATAGAGGCATGATATGATGGCTTCATGGAGGGAAACAATGAAAAAAATTATGGGTTTAGGTTTAGCATTAACATTGATTCTAGTTGGATGTTCATCAACATCTAATACATCAGATTTAACAGGTAAAATTGCAATTGATGGATCATCAACTGTTGCCCCAATTACAGAAGCAGCAATTGAGGAATTCACTAAAGATAATTCAAATGTTGATATCACAATGGGTATCTCAGGTACTGGTGGGGGCTTTAAAAAGTTTGTTGTGGGAGAAACACAAATTAGTAATGCATCTCGTCCAATGAAAACAGAAGAAAAAGAACAAGCAAAAGCTTCAAATGTTGAGTTTGTTGAAATTGAAGTTGCAAAAGATGCTTTAACGATTGTGGTTAATCCTAAAAATGATTGGGCAAAAGATTTAACTGTTGAACAACTTCAAAAAATCTTTTCTAAAGGCAATGAAAAAATTAAATGGAGTGATTTAGATCCTACTTGGCCAGCACAAGAAATTAAACTTTATACGCCAGGTACAGATTCAGGTACATATGATTATTTTGTTGAAGCCATTATTGGTAAAGGTGAACACCGTACTGATGGGACGATGTCAGAAGATGATAATGTTCTTGTAACAGGTGTGTCTGGTGATCAATATAGTATTGGTTACTTTGGCTTTGTTTATTACCAAGAAAACAGTAAAAAACTATCTGCAGTTTCAGTTAATGGCGTTGCACCTACAATTGATACAGTAATGGATGGTACTTATAAACCATTATCAAGACCATTGTTCATCTATGTGAATACAAAAGCTTTAGGTGAAAATGAAGCATTAAAAGCATTCGTTGATTTCTATTTAAAAAATGCTGAGGAACTTGTTAGCTCAGTTGGTTATGTACCACTTGAAGCAAGTGAATACACAGCACAAAAAGATAAATTAAAGTAAAGCTTAGGCTTTACTTTCTTATTGGGAGGCTATCATGAATAAATCTTTAAAAGAAACCATCATTGAAATCATGATCAAATTATTTGCAAGTGTTTCGATCCTGACAACCGTTATGATTATTTTCACCCTTGTAAGTCAGTCGATTCCGTTTTTTGCACATGTTCCAATCACAGAATTTTTATTTGGAACCGTTTGGTCACCAGTTGGTGCTAATCCATCATTTGGTGTTGTACCACTTGTCATTGGGACATTCATGATTGTGGTCATATCATCCATGATAGCACTGCCACTAGGACTAGGCGCTGCCATTTATATGTCTCAATATGCAAGTCATAAGACTCGTGCAATCATCAAACCTATTTTGGAATTACTAGCGGGAATTCCATCTGTTATCTATGGGTTCTTTGCACTTCGTTTTATCACACCAATTATACAAATGATTTTCCCACAAGCATCCATATTTAATGCCTTAAGTGCAGGTATTGCAGTGGGGATTATGATATTGCCAACAGTAGCCTCACTAAGTGAAGATGCCATGCATGCAGTCCCAATTTCAATCAAAGAAGCATCATTAGCACTTGGTACAACAGAATATGAAACAACAACACGTGTCCTTATACCAGCAGCTTTTTCAGGCATTGTTTCTTCATTCATTTTGGCACTTTCAAGAGCTATTGGGGAAACCATGATTGTTGCAATAGCTGCAGGAGCAACACCAGCATTAACACTAAGTCCACTCAATAGTATTCAAACAATGACTGGCTTTATTGTCAATAAGGTACAAGGAGAAGTGGTGGTTGGAAGTGTTGAGTATCAAACGATATACGCTGTTGCTTTGTTGTTGTTTGTGTTAACGTTGTTTTTCAATTACATTGCAAAATACGTTGCAAAAAAATATCAAAATAAATATGAGTGAGGTATGACATATGCAAGTTGAATACAACCAAAAAGCGATTGATCGCCGTAAATTTAAAAGCCTATTATTTCGACGTCTATCTTTTATGATCATCATCATTTTAATGCTTGTTCTAGCATGGCTCATCATCAGTATCCTATCAGATGCGTGGGGGTGGTTAACACCAAATTTCTTATCAAGTTTCCCATCACGTTTTCCCAAAAAAGCAGGTATCTTACCAGGCCTTGTCGGTAGTATCTTACTCGCATTATTGATTTCACTGATTGCGATTCCAATCGGGATGGCATCTGCGATCTATTTACAAGAATATGCCAATAACAAAAGCCTATTCTATCGATTATTTGATCTAAGCATCTCAAATCTATCGGGGGTACCTTCAATCATTTATGGGATTTTAGGACTAAGTATTTTTTCTTACTTTACATTTTTTAAAGGCAGCCTACTTGCAGGTGGTGTAACATTGTCATTACTTGTATTACCAGTGATTATTGTGGCTTCACAAGAAGCATTAAAATCAGTTCCAAAATCATTAAAAGAAGGTGCTTATGCACTTGGCATGAGTAAATGGCAAGTTATTGTAGCAGTTGTGTTTCCATATGCACTTCCAGGGATGTTAACTGGTATTATCTTAGCAATATCACGCGCAATTGGAGAAGGAGCACCATTAATTGTAGTAGGTGCAGCAACCATCATGACCAAGCTCCCAACTTCGCTTTCAGGAAGCTTTACAGCGCTTCCGATTCAAATCTTTTATTGGACTAGCTTAGCAAATGAAGACTTTCAACATGTTGCAGCAGCTGCAAGTATTGTATTGATTGTATTGCTTTTGTTACTTAATGGTATTGCCATTTTTATCCGTCAAAAATATCAAAGACAAGTAAGGTAGGTTAAACATATGAACTATTTAGAGGTAAATAATTTTAATTTTTATTATGGTGATTTTCAAGCCTTAAAAAACATAGAATTCAGCGTTCAAGAAAAAACAGTGACAGCCCTTATTGGGCCAAGTGGTTGTGGTAAATCGACATTCCTTCGCTCACTTAATCGAATGAATGATTTGATTGAAAACGTACGCTATGAAGGTGAAGTCAAACTAGGTAATAAAAACATACTAGATCGTAAATACGATGTTGTGAAACTAAGAAAGCGAATTGGGATGGTTTTTCAAAAACCAAACCCATTTCCAAAAAGCATCTTTGAAAACATTGCGTATGCACCACGCCTTTATGGCATGAAAGACAAAAAACAACTAGCACAACTTGTTGAAGATAGCTTAAAATCAGTTGCTTTGTGGGATGAAGTCAAAGATAAACTACATCAATCTGCATTATCTTTGTCAGGTGGACAACAACAACGCCTTTGTATTGCTAGAACCATTGCTATGAGTCCTGATATTATTTTAATGGATGAGCCAACATCAGCACTCGACCCCATTTCAACTGCTAAAATAGAACAACTTATTTTCCAACTTAAAGAAAACTTTACCATCATCATTGTAACACATTCAATGCAACAAGCTGCTCGCATTTCTGATTATACTGCTTTCTTTTTAATGGGAGAAGTAATTGAATTTAACTCAACAAATGTTTTATTTGCAACACCGCAAGACAAACGTACAGAAGACTACATCACTGGTAGATTCGGATAGGAGATAAGATGAAACGAATCATTGATACACAAATTAATGAAGTAAATGATAAAGTTATTGAACTATGGGATCGTTGTTTAGAAGCATATGATCAAGCCAAACTGGCTTTATCAAACAAAGACTTAGTTGTTGCAATGAATATTAGTAAAAATGATATCATTTTAAATGAACTAGAAGAAGATATTAATGAACTAACCATTAAGATTATTACCCTTCAAGCACCAGTTGCAAGTGATTTGCGTTTTTTGATTGCATCGATTAAGATTGCCAATCAACTAGAACGTATTGCTGACTATACAGTAAACATTGCTGATACCGTTTTGCTTGATAAACAATACAACCAACATTATTTAATTGAAGATGAAATCATTGCAATGATTGATCAAGTCAAACAAATGCTTGAAGTATCAAAAGAGGCTTTTATGAAACAAGATACAAAAAAAGCGAAACAAGCGATGGCACTTGATCAGTTAGTAGATGCATTATACGATCAATCGATCAAGAAAATGGTTGAACTAAAAGAAGCAGATGAAAGAAACATTAGAGTGACACTTATTGCTAAATACTTAGAACGTTCAGGTGATCATGTAACCAATATTGGTGAAATCATTTATTACATGATTCGAGGAAGAAACTTTGATGGGCATGATGCACTTAAAATCATTGATGGCACCAATAATTAATTTTATTGGTTTTTTTAAGGGAATTTTAAGGCAGATGTGGTAAATTAAGGTTAGGAGGTTTTATGATGGAAAAGAAATATCGTTTTTTGTGGCTTTTTCAAGGGCTAATTAATATAATTTTAATTGGTGTATTGGTGATGGTGCTTATTAGTCCACCAACCATCAAACAAACGAGTTCGCAACCTTCGCAAACTCAAACAAATTCTACAAACATTAATATTAATGGAGAAGATGTTACAGAGAACATCTCGAAAGCTATGACATCTGTAGTCTCTGTCATTACCTATGTGAATGGTGAACGTTATTCAAGTGGTAGTGGCGTTGTTTATAAGAATAAAGATGGAAAAAGCTTGATTGTAACAAATGATCATGTTGTAAACAAAGGAAACAGTTATGATGTCACATTGAGTGATGGGCAACGTTACGAAGCCAAACTCATTGGATCAGATCGAGTGACTGACTTAGCCATCCTTGAAGTTGATGTGGAGCTTAAACCGATAGCGATTGGGTCATCCTCAAGTCTATCACTTGCTGAACCAGTTTATGCACTTGGTAGCCCACTAGGCCTTGAAGGATCAGTAACACAAGGTATTGTTTCAACAATACTTAGAACCATTGAGACTGATCTTGATGGTGATGGGACTAACGACTACCAAATCAACGTTATTCAAACAGATGCAGCCATTAATCCTGGAAATAGTGGTGGTGCACTTGTTAACATCAAAGGTGAACTTGTTGGTATTAACTCACAAAAAATAGCGGATGCATCAGTAGATAATATTGGGTTTGCCATTCCTTTTGATGAAGCTATTGTTGTTTTAGAACAACTAGAAGCAAATGGTAAAATAGTAAGACCAACTATTGGTATACAGATTGCAGATTTATCACAACTTAATCGTTTGTATTATCAAGAAATTAAGAAACCTAAATCAATGGATGAATTATATGGTGTTTACGTTTACGATGTGACTGCTGATAATGGGTTAAAAAAGGGTGATGTCATTACTGCCATCAATGGTGAAAAAATAGATAGTAGTGCTAAACTTAGAGCACAATTGTATCGTTATCAAATAGGAGATACAATTAAAGTAGATGTTTTAAGAGATGGAGAAGTGAAAACAATTGAAGTTAAATTAATCGGAGGATAGTCCTTCGATTTTTTTTGTTTTAATTGAAATCATTCAATCATTAAGGTATGATAAGGACAAGGAGTGATGAATATGATTCATAAAGTTTTAACCATTGCAGGTAGTGATACAAGTGGTGGTGCAGGATTAGAAGCGGATTTAAAAACGTTTACAGAATATGGTACATTTGGACAATGTGTGATCACAACAATTGTTTCCATGGACCCTAAAAATAACTGGTCTCATCGTGTTGACCCCGTGCCACTTGATGTGATTGAAGCGCAGTTTGATACCGTATTAGATGGTCTTAAAATCAGTGCCATTAAAACAGGGATGCTTGGTTCTATTGATGTCATTGATATGGTTGCAAAACGACTTGAGGCTTATGAAAAAACAATGTTGGTTGTTGACCCAGTGATGATATGTAAAGGTGAAAGTGATGTACTTCATCCAGAAACAGTGGATAGGATGGTTGATTCTTTATTGCCTAAAGCAATTGTTACGACACCAAACTTATTTGAAGCTGGTATTTTAGCAAAGATGAACCCGATTACAACCGTTGAACAAATGAAAGAAGCAGCAAAAAAAATCCATGAACTTGGTGTTCAAGTAGTTGTTGTAAAAGGTGGTAATCGAATACCTGGAGATGATGCAGTTGATATCTATTATGATGGTGAATCATTTGTTGAACTAACAACAAAAAAAATAGACACGAGCTACAATCATGGTGCTGGTTGCACATTTGCAGCGGCGATTACAGCTGGACTAGCCATTGGGTTAAATCCACTAGAAGCAGTAAAGGAAGCGAAATTATTTGTCACAAAAGCAATTGAATATGGTTTTAAATATAATGAATACATCGGTCCTGTATTTCATAGTGGACTTAGAGTTAGTAAAGAAAAATAGGGGGAAAGCAAATGAAAATAGGTGTTGTTAAAGAAATAAAAAACAATGAAAATAGAGTTGCCATGACACCAAGTGGTGTCCAAGCATTGGTAAATCAAGGTCATATTGTTTATGTTGAAACAAATGCAGGCACTGGATCATATATAACAGACCAAGATTACCAAGCAGTTGGTGCTATCATTTTAGATGATGCAAAAGATGTATGGGCATGTGACATGGTTTTAAAAGTAAAAGAACCACTACAAGAAGAGTTTAAATACTTTAGACAAGGACTTATTTTATTTACCTATTTGCATCTAGCACCTGAAAAAGAACTAACCCAAGCCTTGTTGACACAAGGTGTTACAGCCATAGCCTATGAAACGGTTCAACTTGATGATGGTCGTTTACCACTACTAGTACCGATGAGTGAAATTGCTGGACGTATGGCAGTTCAAATTGGTGCTCAATTTTTAGAAAAACATCATGGTGGTAAAGGCATGTTGCTTGCAGGCATACCAGGTGTTCAAAAAGGCAAAGTCGTGATTATTGGTGCTGGGAATGCTGGTGCAAATGCTGCCAAAATGGCGATTGGATTAGGGGCAGAAGTGGTGTTGCTTGATGTTAATGTACAGTCACTGCTTCATTTAGAAAACCAATACACCAATCAAATACAAACCTTAATGTCGACATCACTCAATATTCAAAAACAAATAGAGAATGCTGATCTAGTTATTGGAGCTGTTCTTGTTGCGGGAAAAAAAGCACCAACGCTAGTAACAAAAGAAATGGTTGCAAATATGAAACCAGGATCAGTGATTGTTGATATTGCCATTGACCAAGGTGGCATATTTGAAACAATAGATCGCATCACAACACATGATAATCCAACCTATCAAGTCAATGGTGTGATTCATTATGCAGTGGCAAACATGCCTGGTGCTGTGCCACAAACAGCGACTTATGGATTAACCAATGCAACACTCCCTTATATTCAAATGATTGCTAGTAAAGGATTTATAGAAGCCATCCAAACAAACAATGCATTAAAAAAAGGGGTTAACGTGTATCAAGGCCATCTAACATGTGAAGCGGTTAGCGAAGCACAA
>CAZWEF010000002.1:0-79096 GCA_964632125.1 uncultured Erysipelotrichales bacterium | reverse complement strand
CCAGGACCAACGCCAGGACCAACACCAGGACCGACACCAGGACCAACACCGGGACCAACACCAGGTCCAACACCAGGTCCAACACCTGTGGCAAATTCTACACAAAAACAATTACCTAGTACAGGTATGTCTGATTCAACAATGGTGATGAGTTTAGGGCTTATTTTAGTAGGCAGTGTGTTGTTTGTAAGTAGAAAGAAAACAAAACAAAATTAAGACACAAGTCGTAGACTATCTTCAAACTAAAACAAAGAGATGAGGAATCATCTCTTTTTGCATGTCAAAAATCAATGATAGATGAGAAATGTAGTTTAATGCTAGTAGGTGGGGTGGGATATTAAGTGAGATTGAAAGATAGATTGTTCCTAGTTCAAAATGAGAAATGTTACAATAAATTGTACAAGAAGGAAATAAACTCGGAAAGCTACTTGTGTTAATTAACTTTGACACTAAAAGTGAAAGTTGATATAATGAGTTGGGGAATAAAAGGAGTTTTTATGAGTCAATTAAAAAAAATATCACAAATTACGTTTAAACAATCAATCTATTTTATTTTATTACCGGCAGTATTAACATATGTTACACGTATTTTCTCAACAACATTGTTCTCTTGGGTTTGGCAATGGATGAATCAATTGAGCCGTACTAGCGTAGTCTCAGTTGAACAGTTAACTAGCATTTTCAATCAACCATTTCGAGTGATTGCTTTGATATCACTTATAATCCTATTACTTTTGATGTCGATGCAACTGTATCTCTATTATTTTTGTTTGGTTATTTACTATGAACAAATAAGTGAAATGACTCTACGTGAGTCCTTAGTGTTCGTACTAAAAAAACAAGTATGGTTGATGAAAGAAAAACCTTGGGTTTATCTATTGTTTATGTTAATTATTATACCATTTGATAATTTTCTTCAAATCCAAACAGTTTTTAAATACATCTTACCACCGTTATATTTACTTGAAGCATTACAAGAGATCTTCTTTTCATCTCTACAAATGCAGATTGGTTCAATCATCTTGGTATGCTTATTCGTGATTTTTAATGGTTTTGCATGCATTTACTTGTACCACTTAATAAAGTATCAAAACAAAGAAAAATTTATTGTTAGACACCATATATGGACTTTATGTAAAATATTTGCTTCTCTTTTATGTTTTATATTCTTTGCTATGATCATCATTTTATCAATTGAAAAATTGAGTCTCTGGTTGCTTTCAATGAACACATTAAACAATACACTACAAGTAATCATCTTCTTTGTGATCGCGAGCTTTATGAGTCTTTGTTTGCCATTAATCAGTAGTTTTTATACGGTTTTTGTTCTTTTTGTTATGGATTGGTCATTAGACAATTCAAGAGAATTCAATAATAAAGTAGTGCAACAGCACAAGAAACGATATCTATTTGGATCGCTTGTTGTCATTTTTTTGCTAACTTTCTTTCAACAAAATAATCAACTTTATGATTTATCTTTTAATCACTTAAATGAGGTGGAAGTAATTGCGCACCGCGGTAGTACACTACATGCACCTGAAAATACGTTACTCGCTTTTTCAAATGCCCTTGATGAAGGAGCAAGTATGATTGAGCTAGATGTGCATTTAACAAAAGAAGGGCAGCTGGTCGTATTTCATGATAATGATCTCAAAAGACTCACTGGTGTTGACGTGGCAACTATTGATTTAACTCAAAATGAATTAAACACAATTAGAATCAATGAAACACACTCGATACCAACACTTGAATCAGTTTTAAGTTTAATCAATCATCAAACAAAGCTATTAATTGAACTTAAAACCCATATTGAAACCCCAGAATTAGAAGAAACAATTGTACCTATACTTGAAGCATATGGTTTGGGTGATGATGTTTTAATTCAGTCAAGTAATCTTGAAGCTTTACAACAAATAAATTATCTAAATCCTACCATTAAAAAAGGCTTAATTGTTTCACTTGGCATTACGCGTTACAACAGTCAGTATGATATACTTGATTTTTTTAGCGTCGAACAATCGTCACTTCAATACCCACTTATTCAAGATGCCAATAAAAAACAAAAAAAAATATTTGTTTGGACAATAAACAGTAACGAAGATTTAGACAATGTGCTTAGTTATCCGGTCAAAGGCGTCATCACAAATGACACAATCAAATCATTAAATCGTATTGCGTATATTAGGTTATTTCCTCATACTTTATGGTTGCAATTCCTTTTTACAATTTAAACTATTCGATTGTTTTTTCAAAAGAGATAATGCAATCATAGATGGTTTTAGATAAATTCGCCATTTGTTCATCTTGGTTGTCAATATCATGCATTGAAAGCACAATTAAATAATCAACATCATGACTAAAAACAATGCCAAAATCATGGATTGTGTCATTGATATCACCCGTTTTTAAAGCGACCACAACATCACTAGGTAGCCATTTGGGTAAACGGTTGTTATAAATTGTTGACTCCATGTCTTGAATTAAAGTAACATAATCGGCTTGACGATTGTAAAGTATTTTCAATGTCTCAAGTTTGTCAGCTGCAGTTGAAGTCCACTGACTGAAGTTAGCATGACCAAAGTAAGGGAGTAATTCACTAAAACTGTCCCAATCTTCTATAAAATAGCCTAATAGCATGTTGGTTGCAATGTTATCAGAATAACGAATGCTTCTTGTTAAAAGGGTTTGAACATCAGTGAGCTCACCTTCAAAACTATCTTGCATGATGCCTGCACCATCTTCGTAGTAGATGTCACTGTAAGCTATTTCGATTGTGGCAATTGAAGGATCTTTTTTTATGAGGTCGTATATATACATGTTTAAAGGAACTTTTACGGTTGAGGCATTTTCAAGTTCTAAGGTCTCATTCCAATAAAAAGTGTATGAATGGTTTGGTATATAAATAGCCACTGAGACATGATCAAGCTCTGTTGAATCAAATTGTGTTTGTATTGCTTTTGTCAGTTCTTGTGTCAAGGTACTTGCCTCAAACTGTTGTGTGTAAGTAGTGGCAGGTTGTTGTATTTGGCTCTGTGTTGTTTGAGTACAACTTGTTAAAAAAATCATTATGCTAACTGCACTAAGTATTCTTTTTATGTGTTTCATCAGTCACTTCCTTTAATCTATTGTATCATATTAACAATCGGTTTGTCGAATTATGAATTTATGTTAACAATTCATTCTTCAAATGTAATTAATATGTGAATTAACATCTATAAATAGAAAATTATGTTGTTTTAGTATATTTTGTTTGATATAATGATTCAGTATAAAAATATATTAAAAGTGGAGATTATGAAGATGAAATTAAACTTAACAAATCAGTTAAAATGGGTTTTATGTTTGATACTCGCAATTAGCATGATGTCACCATCATTTAGTGCTCAAACAATTACTCAACAAGTAAACAATGCATCCAATGTAACAAGTGATTTTGCATCATTAAAAGCACAAATTGAAGCAGCAACAACTGACATTGAAATCATACTAGCACCAGGTACATACACGTTCACAAGTGAAATAAAAAATGTAAATAATATACGTGTAACGTTACAAGGTGCAACTGATGCATCTGGTAATATCGCAACATTCTTTGAACTTGACCCAGGTGTCACTGTTTCATCTCGTTTTATTCGATTAGAAGCAGGCTCATTGACTCTCAATAATCTATCATTAACAGGTGTTAGAAGTGTTGGTGGTGGTATTTCTGCTAAACATGTAACAGTATATAACGCTTCATTCACAAATAACTTTACAAATGATGGAGTTAATGGTGGGGGCGCTATTAGAACAACCGGAGGGGCGCTTTCTGTAGATAAAGCAACATTCGTAAAAAATCATGTAGGAGCGTATTCAGATGGTGGTGCCATCAGTGCTGAAAACAGTGGCAATGTGTACATAAACAACTCAGTGTTTGATGGAAATGAACGCAAAGGTAACAACAACCAATATGGTGGTGCCATCAGTATTAAACAACCAAGTGTTGCAAATACAACTATTGTGATAACGAATAATGTATTCAAAAACAACGTATTAGATGCGACTGGACCTTGGACTAGGGGAGGCGCTATTCATATTTATTCATCCACTAAAGTAAATTCAGTTCTCATTGATCGAAATTTATTTGAAAACAATAAAGCAACCAATGGCATTACAAATAATGGTGGTGCGATTGCATTTATGGATATGAAAACCAAATCAGTCATCAGCAATTCAACCTTTATCAATAACAGCTCAACAAAATATGCTGGAGCAGTTTACTATGAAAATTCAATTGGTGACAACACAATTGTGAACTCGACTTTTGCTAGCAATGCTACACTATTGACTGAAATTGCAATTACAGCATACTCATCATCTGTAAAAGTTGATTCGTCAACCCTTATTTCAAATCCCTTGTCTACTGCAGGGACAGGATCTTTGATTACCATTAGTAATTCTATCTTAACTGGAACACCAACTTATGCATCGTCGACAATTGTCTATTCAGGAGATAACATTGCAAGACAAGCATTAAGTGAAGAAGCCATTGATGCTGCAACTTATTTAAGATCTACGAGTGCGTCAACCCTCATGATGATAGATGAGTTGACAAGAGTTGCACCAGTGCGCACAACGTCTCAAGCTTATGGTGTTGTGAGTGAAGGTCGTCTTTTACCAAATGCTCAAAACTATCGTGCAAGAAAAACAACAAGTGATCTTGGTGCTTATGAAGCAGCCATCTTTGCAGTTACCTTTGATGAAGGATTAACTGTTCCTTTTGATACACAGTATGTTGCCGAGTTTGAAAAAGCCACTGACTATGCTCAAAAGCCAATTAAAGTTGGGTATAACTTTGGTGGATGGTATACAGATGAGGGAACTTATTTAAACGTATGGGATTTTAATACAACCATTACTGAAGATATGACATTGTACGCAAAGTGGGTACCAGATTTATATACTTTAACCTATGATGCTAATGGTGGTCATGAAAGTTATCCTAGCCAATCGGTCGCATACGAAGCCTTTGGGGATCGCGTAGATGACCCAACTAGAACTGGTTACATATTTACAGGTTGGAATGACCAACAAGATGGACAGGGTAATCCATGGATTTATGGTTCGTCTACTATGCCAGATACTGACTTAACTGTTTATGCTCAATGGGAGTTGGATCATTATGTCATTCATTTTGAACCAAATGGTGGGTATGGTGAAATGGCGGATGAGATATTTGTTTATGGTGAAGAGAAACCATTATTCACAAATGAATTCAAAAACGACCATGACCACTTCCTTGGTTGGTCAACAAGCCCAAATGGGCCAGTTGTTTACACAGATGAAGCTTTAATTGATTATGAATTAACAAACGATTTAACACTTTATGCTGTTTGGGAAGTTAATATGCATCCACTAACATTTAATTTAAATGGTGGAAAAGGCGCTATCCCAACGCAAACAGTCGCGTATGATGCACTTGCACAAGCAGTTACAAATCCAACAAGAACTGACTACATATTTACGGGTTGGAACACAATGCAGGATGGCCATGGGCATACTTGGGACTTTTCAGTTACCAAAATGCCTGATGCTCCAGTCACTTTGTATGCTCAATGGGAAGCCAATCCCGCATATGACACAAATCATGCATTATCATTCGATTTGAATGGTGGACAAGGTGTTGTCCCTGCTAGTCAAAGTTTAAGCCTAGACCAATTGGCTACACCAGTAACAGATCCTATTCGTGAAGGGCATACGTTTGTATCTTGGAACACGTCTCAAGATGGTTCTGGAACAACTTGGAACTTCGAAACAAGTAAAATGCCTGCAAAAGATGTTACATTGTATGCACAGTGGTCAATTAATTCATATCAATTACGTTTTGATTTAAATGGAGGAACAAGTGAACCTATTGCGGATCAAATGGTTGTCTATGGTACTAAAGCTGTATCAGTTCAAGCGCCATCTAGAACAGGTTATCAATTTGTTTCATGGAATACGACAGCAGATGGCACTGGTGAAACATGGGTTTTCCAAGATGGTAAGGTTGCATTTGCAAGCGATACGATGATGATTGCAACATCAAGTCAAGTAATGCCTGCACACGGTGTTGTTTTATACGCCCAATGGGAAAAAAATAAAGAATTGCCAGATACTGGTATGTCATCTTCATTAACTCAAGTAGGATTTATGACTGGGTTACTTGGTATCTTCTTTGTCCTAAAAAACAAAAAACGAATTAAGGCATAAAAGGGTTAGTCATCTAACTCTTTTTTTGTTTGTACATAGATAATAGACATGATACAATAGGATAGAAAAGAGGCAGGTTATGTTAAAATATTTGTATCATTACAACTACCGAATGGACCAAAAAGAACTAGCTCATTTAGAAATAGCATCATTATTTAATGAATCACCTAATTGTCATTGGTTTGAATCGTCTATTTTAATTGATTTAGAGCAAAGTGTTTATGTGAATAGTCGACTTTTGATTTTAGCAAAAGCAAATAACTTTGATACTTTATTAAAACAAGTAAAATCATTGAATCAATCATTTGATACCTTTAAACTTATTTACTATAAATCAAATCAAGAAGACTTAGCATATGATATGCGATTAAAAGCCATACGTGATATCGCATCTTGTTTAGATGGTGTAGGAAGCATCAAAGCATTTAATGAATTGCTTGGTGTGACTAAAATAGAGGGAACCTATTACTTTGGTCGCTTAGAGCGCAATCAACAATACTATAAAACAAGACAAAATAAGCCTTTTTCATACTCAAATGCATTACCAGTCTATCTTGCAAAAGCATTGATCACAATTGCAACAAAAGGGGATCGAACATTGAAACTTGTTGATCCATGTTGTGGAATTGGAACGATTGTCATTGAGGGATGCGCCATGAATTATGATATTGAAGGATATGAAATAAGTTATAAAGTAGCGATGAATGCTAAAAAAAACATGCGCCATTATGGATTTGATGAAAAGCGTATCACAAGACTTGATATGTTACAATTAAATCAAACATATGATATAGCTTTTTTAGACATTCCGTATAATCTATTTTCTCCATTTACACTGTCAATGCAACAACAATTGGTTAAAAAATGTTCTTTGATTGCCTCGCAATTGGTTCTTGTTTCACAAGAAAACATGAATGACATGCTACTAGAAATCGGATATCACATTGAACAACAATTTGAAGTCCATAAAGGTTATTTTAAACGCTTAATTACAATTTGTAGGAGGGATTGACATGAATGTTCATATTATTGGACCAAGTGGTTCCGGGAAAACCTATCTTGGTAAACTTATTGCATCTACATTTAAACTAAGACACATTGCTTTAGACGAATTGTTTTGGGAAAACAATGGTACTTACAATCAGGAAAGACCTTCGTCTTTACGAGATCATTTGTTTTATCAAGAAATAAAGGATCCAGGATGGGTGGTTGAAGGTGTTTATTATGATTGGGTTGAGCAGTCCTTTAATCAAGCAGATATTATTATTTTGCTTAAAGTAGCATATCCTGAGTTAGAGAAACGTATTTGGGGTCGATATTTCAAACGAAAGAAGCTTGGTTCAAATCGCAAAGAAACAGTAGAAACAGTTGAGGCATTATTAACTTGGTTACGTGACGTCTATATACCAATTAATTTACCAACAATAGAAACGCGCTTAAAAGCATATTCACATAAAACGATTGTATCAAACAATGCTGACTTAGCATTTCTGGAATTACGAATCAAACTCATGAATGAGGGGTTAGTGAACTAACCTTTTTACATTAAAAAAGCCTGATTATTCAGGCTAAGATAAGGCAACATCTAAAAACATCATTAAGGCAAATCCGAGCATGGCACCAATGGTGGCAATATCTGTTTTTCGATCTTGTTGTGCTTCTGGGATGAGTTCTTCAACAACAACATAAATCATTGCACCAGCTGCAAAAGAAAGAGCATATGGAAGAATCGCCGTCATTTTAGTTACGGCAAAGGCACCAATAACACCTGCAATTGGTTCAACAATACCCGATAGTTGACCATACAAGAAACTTTTTTTGCGACTAAGACCTTCTCTTCTTAATGGAATACTTACAGCAGCACCTTCAGGAAAGTTTTGAAGGCCAATACCTAATGCTAATGCTACTGCACCAGCGACCGATGCTTCAGGAAAGCCAGATGCTGCTGCACCAAAGGCAACACCGACTGCGAGGCCTTCAGGAATGTTGTGAAGTGTAATCGCAAGCACAAGTAGTATACTTCGTTGTAAACTTGTCTTAACCCCTTCAGCATCACTTGTTTTTTCGCCCATATGAAGATGGGGCATGATTTGATCGACAGCCCATAAAAAGCCACCACCAACTAAAAAACCGACAACTGCTGGTAACCAAGGAATCATACCTGCTCGACTTGCCATCTCAATTGCTGGATTAAGTAAAGACCAAAAGCTTGCAGCAATCATAACGCCTGCAGCAAACCCTAGCATTGCATTTAAGACTTTTTGATTGATTGTTTTGAAAAAGAATACCATGGCAGCACCTAGTGCTGTAACGCCCCAAGTAAACAAGGTCGCGAGTAAAGCTTGAATAATAGGGCTTTGATTCACGAACCATTGAAAAAAATCATTCATATTGTTTCTCCTTTTTTTGATGATCTAATAACACATTGCCTAGTGAAGATATCACTGGTAAAAGCAATAAATATAGTGAAGAAATATCTGCATCACCAATGGTTAAAAATACGAGCAGTAAAGTAATCATACAAGTCATCACAAAACGTATCCACATAAAAGCTTCAGGAAACTTAATGTGAATCGTATTGGCATCACTCAACAATAAATGAGGATTTGCTCGAATTGTACGAATTAAAAATAAATAACTAATAACAGTTAATAGATAAACTAGGGCATAAGCAATCACAGGGTATGCCCGATTTGGATTAATCATGACCCATTTCATAATGACTGGTATTAATGATAAGAAAAATAAAAACAAAAAATTAAACAAAACCAAGCGATTTGAAACTTTTGTTACAATAGAAAATAATTGATGATGCTGGTTCCAAAAAAAACCAATCACAATAAAACTAATCAAATAAATAAACACATTCATCATCAAGTCAGAAATAGTAGCATAAGTAAAAACCGTAGGGAGCGGAATATTCAATACCATAATGGTAATGATGATCGCAATAACACCATCACTTAAAGCCTCTAACCGTTGTTTGTGAAGTAACATTAATCAAACCTCCTCACGCTTAAATGATACACGTTTAGTATCGAAAAGTAAAGCAACTAAGACTGTTTTTGATACAAAAACGTCCACCATCAAATCAAAAGAAAAAAACCCTTCTTGACAAATGATCCTAATTTATGGTAAAGTTAAAAGGCTAGTGATAGCTATAGGAGTTCCGCTGACCAATGGGTGAATGAACTTTGGAAACTAAATAAAGGAGATCATGAAATGAATTTATCAATTGTAGAGCAAATTACTAAATCTCAATTAAGAACAGATGTTCCATCATTTGGTCCAGGAGATACAGTAAAAGTGTATGTAAAAATTAAAGAGGGTAATAAATTCCGTATTCAGTTGTTTGAAGGTGTTGTGATTGCACGCCAAGGGCAAGGGATTGCAGAAGTATTTACAGTTCGTAAAATCTCTTATCAAGTAGGGGTTGAACGTACATTCCCAATCCATTCACCAATTATCGATCGTATTGAAGTAGCTAAATACGGTAAAGTGCGTCGTGCTAAATTATTCTATTTACGTGGACGTTCTGGAAAAGCTTCAAGAATCAAAGAAATTAGAAAATAGACCGAGAGGTCTTTTTTTTTATTGTTTTTTGTTGATGAAATTGATAAGATGATTTTAGGAGGGATTAAATGGAAGAGTTATTAGAAAAGTACGCATCATTAGTTATTAAAAAGGGAATACAGATTAAAAAAGGGCAAACGGTTCTTATTCAATCTGATATAAAGGTTGCACCGTTGGTGGAAAAACTTACAAGAATTGCATATGAAGAAGGGGCAGCAAATGTGATTCAAGATTGGCGTTATGAACAAACATCAGTGCTTACGTTTAAAATGGCAGAAGATTCATTGTTTGATTCCTTTTCTCCTGTTAAAAAAGCACTATATGATGATATATTGACAAAAGATTATTGTTTAATTAACATTACTAGTGAGGATCCAGATGGTTTTAAAGGTGTTGATCCAAGTCGCTTAATGCGCATGCAAAAAGCAGCGGCAAAACCAACAGAAGCATTTCGTAAAAATTTGATGGCAGATAAACAACCTTGGTGTATCGTTGGTGCTGCATCGCCACAATGGGCTAAAAAAGTATTTCCTCATGACAAAGAAGATGTTGCGGTAGCAAAACTATGGCACGCTATTTTTGAAACGACACGTGTTCATTTAGATGATCCGATTGAGGCTTGGAATCAACACCAACAAGCTTTAATGAATCGTTCTAAATACTTAAATGAACAACGTTTTGTTAAACTTCATTATACGAATGGACTAGGCACTGATCTAACAATTGAGCTGCCAGAACATCATCTATGGGCAGGTGGATCAAGTAAAACACCTAGTGGTCAAACATTTATGCCTAATATGCCGACTGAAGAAGTGTTTACATTACCAAAAAAAGAAGGTGTTCATGGAGTTGTTTATAGTACCATGCCACTTGTCTATCAAAGTAAATTAATTGATGGATTTAAACTTGAATTCAAAGATGGTAAAGTCGTTGCATTTGATGCAAAAGAAGGGATCGATGTATTAACATCATTACTTCATGTTGATGAAGGTGCATCGTATTTAGGAGAGGTAGCACTTGTACCGTATGAATCACCAATCTCATTGTCAAATACGTTATTTTATAACACGTTGTATGATGAAAATGCATCTTGTCATTTAGCGTTAGGAGAAGCTTACCCATTGTTTGAAGATATTGATAATATTGATGAACAAACCATGATTGAACGAGGTCTAAATAAGTCTTTGATTCATGTTGACTTTATGATTGGAAGTCAGGATTTAAAAATAGTTGGATATAAAAAAGATGGTTCTTGTGAGACAATTATTGAACAAGGTCGATTTGTTTTTGAGCGTTAATACGCTCTTTTTTCGTTTGTTTATTTATGGTTAAAGTGGTATAATAGCTTAGAGGTGATGGGATGGCAAAGAAGTCTAAAAAGACAAACATGAATGACACAAAAAACATGGTCATCGCAATTACACTTGTTTTTATAGCCATTATTGGACTATTTAACTTTGGGGTTGTGGGGGCATATTTAACTTATACAATTCAGTATTTGGTGGGACATTTGTTTTTTATTGTTTATTTGACTATGTTTATATATGGTGGATACTTGTTTCAAACACGTAAGCATCCTAAGAAAATGGGGCCTAGAGCGATTGGTATTTATTTGATAGTCGTTGGTATACTCATTGGACAAAGTTATATGGGGTTACGACCTAATCGAGGACTTGAAGCAATTTACTTTTTTTTAGATAAGGCAGTGTTTAAACAAGTTGTTATCGGTGGTGGATTGCTAGGAAGCATGATATATGCACCATTTAGCTATTTGTTTGGTGTTCAAGGAACAATCATTGCATGTGTTGTTTTGATTATCGGTGGACTTAGTTTGGTCATCTCAAAAGCATATCTTGATTTAACTAAACAGTGGGTGAGTAAACCACTTGTGAGAATGAAAGAGAAAAAGGAACAAACCATCTATGATGTTGAACAACCAACAAAGGCTAAGGCTTTTAAGATCTTTCCGGAACATTCATTTGATGATGATGGTGTCTTAATTGAACAACCAAAACAAATGAAGAGAAAAGAAAAGAAGATCAAAGAAGAGATTAAGGAAGAGCCAAAAATAGTGAAGCAAATAGAGATGAATTTAGAACCAAGAATTCATCAAGTAAAACTACCTGAAGTGATTGAAGAAGATGAAGAAGAAGTGAAAGATGTTGAAAATAAAGCCTATCGGTTGCCGCCACTTCTTTTGCTTAAAGAGGAAAGAAAAGCAACACAAGGACAATCCAATATTGCCAAAGCAAGAGAAAATGCGTCCTCATTAGTTGGTGTTTTAGAGCAATTTGGCGTTAAAGCTGAGATTACAGATATTCATATTGGGCCAAGTGTTACGAAATATGAAGTAAAACCTGAAGTTGGCGTACGTGTGAACAAAATTGCGTCTTTACAAGATGACATTAAAATGGCACTTGCCGCTAAAGACATACGTATTGAAGCACCAATTCCTGGAAAAGCAGCAGTTGGTATTGAAATTCCAAATATTGAAAGTATGATGGTCACGCTAAAAGAAGTGCTTAAAGAGGCGCCACCAATTAGTGAAGATAATGGTCTTTTAGTTGGGTTGGGGCGAGATATTGCTGGAAAATCAATCAATATTAAACTCAATACCATGCCACATTTACTGGTTGCAGGAGCAACTGGGAGTGGGAAGTCCGTTTGTATTAATGGTATTATTGTCAGTATTTTGATGCGATTTAAACCAGATGAAGTTAAACTACTGCTTGTGGATCCTAAAAAAGTTGAGTTAGCAGGTTATAATGGTATTCCTCATTTACTTGCACCAGTTGTGACAGATCCAAAAAAAGCATCTCTTGCACTAAAAAAGGTTGTTGCTGAAATGGAACGACGTTACGAACAATTTGCTGAAGTGGGCGTTCGTAATTTAAATGGTTATAACGAATGGGTAATTAAGCAACAAGCTCAAGGGAAACAAGCACACACTGTTTTACCTTATATCGTGACCATTGTGGACGAGTTAGCAGATTTAATGATGGTAGCAAGTAAAGATGTTGAAGATGCCATCATGAGAATTACACAAATGGCTCGTGCTGCTGGCATTCACTTGATTGTGGCAACTCAACGGCCGTCAACTGACGTTATTACTGGTGTAATCAAAGCCAACATACCAAGTCGCATTGCATTTGCAGTATCTTCAGGTATAGACTCGCGAACCATCTTAGATAGTGTAGGAGCTGAGCGTTTATTGGGTAAAGGTGATATGCTGTTTTCTCCAATTGGACAAAATCATCCAACAAGAATACAAGGTGCCTATATATCTGATGAAGAGGTGACGCGAGTTGTTGAATTTGTTTCAAAACAACAACCATCACTATTTGATGAAACATTTTTACAACTTGAATCAAGTGATGATAAAGCGGGTATTAACAGTGAGGATCCACTGTATGAAGAGGTCCGAAGCTATGTGATGGAAGCGCAAAAAGCTAGTACATCACTGTTACAACGTCGTTTCCAAATTGGATACAATCGAGCAGCAAGGCTGATTGATCAATTGGAAGCGAATGGCGTTATTGGACCCCAAATGGGATCCAAACCAAGAGAAGTATATTATAAATCTTATGAAGAGGACATGTAATGATGAAAAAGACAAAGCAATTACTAGTAGCAATTCTAAGCCTTTCACTTATCTTAGCGGGTTGTCAAAGTAAAAATGGTAACAATTCAACAATCAACAAACGTGACTTAACGTTTAGTCAAGAAACTGTTTCTTTTGCTAAACAAACTGCGCTTTATGATTTACCTGATACTTTGGATGTTTATTTTTCTGATGAATTAGGAAAAGCATTGCCTTATGTATCACTTGAAACTTTTTTCATGTTTTTAAACACTGAGATTGAAAAAAACAAAGATGTTTCAAATGTTAAAAAAGAAGCGACAAGCACAATGTTTAAGCTTTCATATGAATATTATGATGAAGAAGAAAGCATGACAACTACTTATGAATTAGCTGTTGATGGTGAAAAACAAACGCTTTATTTAAGTGAACCAGGGGCACTTAATGGGCTTGTTCAGTCTAATGCATATGATGAGGAAAACTTTGCCAATATTTCTTATAAGGATGAGATTGTTGAACCTGCAAAGCCAGTTGAAGTAAGTTTGGAGAAGTATGGTGTATTCGCTTATTCAACACAAGATCAACTTGTGGTACCACTTTATTTTGCTAATTTTTTACTCAGTGGGTATGATTTAGAAGTGGCAAATTACTTTGATGGTAGTCAAGAAAATTTTTACTCATTTGCTGTGAATGATTTTATGGAAGGATCAACACCAATTGATCAAGATTTTGGGCAAGTATCGTTAAGTGAAACCGATTTTGCTTTACTCAAAGAAGAGAGTAGTCGTTTCTTATGGATGTTGATGGATGAGTTTTATGGATTGAGATTGTTTCAATCTGTCAAAAGCTATGAAAGTGATATTTTTAATAAGTTTAACTTGGCATCATCAAAATCACAAAAGGACTACCAGTCTAGTTTAAATGAATTTCTCTTTTCATTAAATGATTTACATACATCAACTTATCAAAATGGTGTCATGAATTTTAACTTTCAAGTACCGCCTAATATGATCTTATCAAATGACTATTATGCAGAGTTTGTGAATGGCTATCAAGCTGCGAAGTGTTATGACATCAATGTCGATGATGTCACTCTTAAGGCTTATGATTTTGATCCATCTGTTTTATACATTGAATTGTATAGTTTTGATGGTAAAGTCAAAGATGAATTAGAAAAAGTGTTTAATGAAAATAAAGATAAGCAGCATGTCTACATAGATATTCGTTGTAATGGTGGTGGGTTTGTAAATGATGTTAACCATGTCTTGAAATACATGAGCGCTGATAGCTGGCAATTCTTTAGTGGTGCTATGGATGGCTCAAGAAGTATTTCGACAGTGACAGTTGACGAAGATGTGTTTGTAGAACGTAAGTATTATTTGGTTACAAGTGCTGGTACATTTAGTGCTGCTAACTATCTTGCGACAGTTGTTAAGGATGAAGGATTGGCAACAATTGTTGGGCAAGACTCATATGGTGGGACTTGTTCTGTTGAAGTTGCCACACTTGCAGATGGTACTATTTTCTCAAGATCATCTTCATCATTTTGTTTACAAAATAATGAGTTTGATTATGTAGAAGGTGGTATTCCAGTGGATCAAAAGATTGCATTTGATCAAATTCAAGCTGCAGATTATACAGGTTTTTTGAAAAAAATTGTGGAAGGAAGTTTAGCTAAATAGCCATGCAAGCTCTTAGAAAGATTTCAAAACAACAATGGCTCTTATTTGTTGTTGCTACATTGATGTGGATTAGTGTTAAATCAGCGCAATTTTTAATGCGTACACATGCTTCATCGCTAACAGACGATGCCCTTTTTGTGGCATCGATTGTTGGTATTTCAGGATTAATTGGTGCGATTATTCGTTTTCCAATGGGTGTCTTTAGTGATTATATGTCATATAAAACATTAATTATTAAAGTGTCACTAGGGTTGATGTTAATTTTTGGGTTCTGGTTTTTTATGGCTAGAACTGCTTGGCTTTTTTATATGTATAATTTATTTATGGGTATTGCGATTTCAACTTGGGTTCTCTTTAATGTTTTATTCTCAAGACATGCGGCTATTGGTGAAACAGTGACATCAATTGGTATTCTTGCAATTGCGAATAATATTGGTTCTTATGTTGCACCAATTATTGCTGGTCAATTGATTGATTCGCATGTTGTTGATGGTAAAACTGTTTATGATTTTAGTTCTGGTGGACATATCATGTTTGCCTTAATCATTGGCTTATTTGCCTTTTTAATGTCCTTGTTGCTACAAGAAGGCCCATACCAAAGTGCCATTAAGCCAACATTTAAAAAGACATGGAAGGCGATTGCAGATACTAAATTATGGGTTCTCTCATTTGCGGGCTTGGTTGTTACTTTTATGAAGTATGCAACGCTTAAGTTTTCTTTTGAAACTGTTGTGAAAGGTCTTGGTGGGACACCAAGTGCCATTGGTAATATCGATGCCAACTACGATTTGCTTCATGCGGTTGCTGGTATTATTGCGGGTCGTTTTCTCATAAAAAAAATAGGTGCTGTCAACACCCTTGCTTTAGGTGTATTGTTGATGAGTACTTCGTTTGTTTTATCTTATTTATCTACGAGCTTGAATGTTTTCTTGTTTTTCAATTTATTTGCTGGTTTTGGTATGGGTTTAACTTATATCACAGCAATGGGTATGGTCATTGAACATATCCCTTATGAGTACAAAAATACGCGAATGGGTTTTTTCCAATCGATTTATATGTTGGGTATTTATGTGGCACCTAAAATCACGGTTTATATAGAACAAGCAATTAATAGACAAGGTATATATTTGGTTTGCGCTATTTTAGGAGTTGTCACGATTGTCTTAATTTATTGTTTTAAATCTTTTATTGAAGGAGTGTCATCAAATGAAAATGAATTTAACGATGTTAACTGATTTTTATGAATTTACCATGAGTCAGGGATATTTTGAAGCAGGATTTAGTGAACAAGATGTTGTTTTTGATATGTACTTTAGAAAAGTTCCTGATGATGGTGGTTATGCTGTTATGGCTGGTGTATCTCAGTTAATTGATTACATTAAGCAATTGCATTTTGATGATCAAGATATCGCTTATTTAAGAAGTCTTGATATGTTTCATGAACCTTTTTTAGATTATTTGAAGCAATTTAATTTTAGATGTGACATCTATGCTGTTAAAGAGGGAACACCGATTTTCCCAAATGAACCCATAGTCGTTGTTTGTGGACCAGCGATGCAAGCTCAATTTGTTGAAACAATGATTTTACTAACAATCAATCATCAAACATTGATCGCGACAAAAGCTAGCCGCATCACCCAAAGTGCTAAAGGTGCACCAGTTGTTGAGTTTGGTGCTCGCCGAGCACAAAGTTATGATGCTGCAATTTATGGGGCAAGAGCTGCTTATATTGGGGGCGTTGCAGGGACATCATGTACCATTGCCCATCAACATTTTGGCGTTCCAATTTATGGGACAATGGCACATGCTTGGGTGCAAATGTTTGACAGTGAATATGAATCATTTAAAGCGTATGCATCGCTTTATCCAAGTAAGACGGTTCTTTTAATTGACACTTACAATGTCCTTAAGTCTGGTCTCCCAAACGCTATAAAAGTGGCAAAGGAGGTTTTACATCCCTTAGGACATCGCCTAAAAGCAGTCCGACTTGATAGTGGTGATATCGCTTACTTATCTAAAGAAGTAAGACGTATTTTAGATTTGGAGGGTTTAAATGATTGCCAAATTATGGCATCTAATTCACTTGATGAATTTTTAATTCAACAACTTCAAATACAAGGGGCAAAAGTAGATATTTATGGTGTTGGAGAAAGACTGATCACATCAAAGTCAGAACCTGTTTTTGGTGGTGTTTATAAACTGGTTGCGGTTAAAAAAGATAACACATTTGTTTCAAAAATCAAAATCAGTGAGAATGTAGAGAAAATCACAACACCTGGGTTTAAAATGTTGTATCGATTGATGAGCAAAAAGACAGGCAAAATGCTCGGTGATGTGTTAACATTAGTAGATGAAACAATAGATGATTCTAAACCGTATCTTTTGTTTCACCCCGTTTATACATGGAAACAAAAATGGGTCGATGATTTTGAAGTTGTTCCATTGCTTGAACCAATTTTCAAAAATGGTAAGCTTGTTTATGATGAACCAACTATTGATCAAATTAAAACATATGCAGATAATCAAAAACAAACGCTTTGGGATGAAACACTTCGTCTTGCAAATCCCCAATCTTACTATGTTGATTTCTCTTTGAAACTATGGGAAGAAAAACAGAGGTTGTTAAAGATTCATGGGTAGTACACAACGTTATGCCATTCACTCGTCTCAAATAGTTGGTCAACGCATTGAAATGAACAAGCAAGATAGTCATCATATGGTTCACGTTATGCGTAGTAAAGTAGGCGATGTTGTTATTTGTTTTGATGAATCAGGTTGTCTTTATCATACCAAGATTGAAACACTTCAACCACTTGTTTTATCGATTGTGTCTATGTTAGATGAAAATAATGAACTAGATATTGAAGTTGTCTTAATCTATGGATTGCCAAAACTTGAAAAGTTTGAATATGTTTTACAAAAAGCAACTGAACTTGGTGTGACACGTGTTATTCCTTGGATGAGTCGCCGTTCGATTATTAAGTTAGATAAAGATAAAGTAGAAAAGAAATTGTTGCGTTGGCAAGCAATTATTAAAGAAGCTGCGGAACAATCGCATCGTACATATTTACCTGTTATTGAACGTCCTATTTCTACTAAGGAACTTTGTCAGTTGGCTTTTGATGAAAAGCTTATTGCATATGAAAATAATGAAAACAAACAAATTTTAACTCAAACTATAAAAAAAATGGCACCCAGAAAAAGTTTGGCACTTGTGATTGGACCAGAAGGTGGTATTGATGACCAAGAACTTGACATGCTTAAACTTGTAGGATTTGTCCCATGTTCCCTTGGTAAACGTATTTTAAGAACTGAAACAGCGGCTATTAGTATGCTTAGTGCTGTTGTTTTAATAAGAGAGTTAGGTGAATAAATGAAAACATTTGCAATCCACACCCTTGGATGCAAGGTCAATAGTTACGAGTCAGAGGCGATGATTCGACTCATGGAGAGTGGTGGTTATTACCACGTACCCTTTAAATCTATCGCAGATATCTACATCATCAACACTTGTACAGTAACCAATACTGGAGATAAGAAAAGTCGCCAAAAAATAAGACAAGCAGTTAAAACAAACCCAAATGCGATTGTTTGTGTTGTTGGTTGTTATGCACAAGTTGACCAGGATGCAGTTAAACAAATGGAAGGGGTAGACATTGTCATGGGGACACAGTACCGTGATCGTTTACTGGACCACATTGAAGCTCATATAAAGAGTAAGCAACAAATAGTTGATGTTGAAAACATCATGAGGCAAAAGACATTTGAAGGACTTGAAGTGACTTCATTTAAAGAAAATACACGTGCTTTTTTAAAGATTCAAGAAGGGTGTAATAATTATTGTACATTTTGTATTATTCCATTTGCTCGTGGAAAGATACGTTCAAGAAAACCTGAGGATGTTTTACTTGAAGCACAAACTTTAGTGGATCATGGATTCAAAGAAATTGTTTTGACAGGTATCCATACTGCTGGATATGGTGAAGATCTTCAAGATTACTGCTTTGACGACCTGATAGAAGCACTTACAACAAAAGTAATTGGTTTAAAAAGGTTGCGCGTCTCTTCTATTGAAGCCAGTCAAATAAGTGAACGTTTTATTGAAATGATGAAACATTCGTCCATTATTGTGAAGCATCTCCATATTCCGATACAAGCAGGTAGTGATCCCATTTTAACAGCGATGAGACGAAAATATACAATTGCTGAATTCAAAGAAAAAATTCATTTGATTAAAGCTGCAGTTGAAAATATTGCTATCTCAACCGATGTTATTGTTGGATTTCCTGGTGAAACAGATGAGTTGTATCTACAAACAGTTTCAAACATCAAAGAAATTGGGTTTACGAGTTTACATGTGTTCCCATATTCACAACGAAAAAACACGCCTGCTGCAAAAATGGATAATCAAATTGATGAATCTACTAAGCAAAAGCGTGTACAACGTTTAACCTTTTTAAGTAAGCAACTAAGTCACGAATATGCCTTAACGTTTGTGGGGAAAGTTGTAGATGTTATTTTTGAATCACCAACTGATCTTGGTTATTTTGGACACAGTGGTGAATTCTTAGAAGTCTATGTTCAATCAGATGTTGATTTAAAAGGTCAACTTTTAGCTGTTAAAATTATTGAAGTAACGCCACAAGGGTGTAAAGGAGAAATCATCCATGACTAAAAAAATTGCCCTCATTGGGTTGCCCTTATATCAAGGTTGTGACAATAAAGGTGTTGACAAAGCACCACAATATCTTGTCCCTTTTCTAAAAGAAAAACTCAAACCTATGCTAAACTGCGTTAAACAAATTGATGCATTAAAAACAAGTCAAGATGATGGTGTAAGTCCCATTAAATATCGAGATGATGTGCTCGCATTATGCACAACACTTGCTAAAGAAGTTGACCTTGCGATGAGTCAGTCACTGTTTCCATTTGTTGTTGGTGGTGACCACACATTGGGTATGTCAACAATTGCTGGTGTATCAAAGCATGTGGGTAGAGAAAACTTATCAGTTATTTGGTTTGATGCGCATAGCGATATTAACATCGAAAAGGGCAGTCCTTCACGTAACGCTCATGGTATGCCACTTGCTGCTACGTTAGGACTGATGGCAGATGAAGCATACAACAATCTTTTGTTTGATGGACCTAAAATAGATGAACAACATTTACATTATTTTGGTGCGAGAAGTATTGATCCAATGGAGGCATCAGTCATTAAAGACAAATCAATTCATTTAATGTCTAGTCATATGATTAAACTACTTGGTATCAAAGAAGCTGTGAAACAAATGATTGCATCTATTGACACTCAATATGTCCATTTGAGTTTTGATTTAGATGTGTTAGATCCTTTGATATTTGGAGCTACAGGAGTTAAAGAAAAAGATGGGCTAACAATGGAAGATGTCAGTTATGCGCTTGCTTGTTTCTTTAAAGAATTACCAATTGTATCATTTGACTTTGTTGAATATCATCCCCAATTAGATACCAATCAAGATATCAAAAAAGTTGAACAACTACTCACAACAATTGCAGATACAATAAAAGGTCTTAATTAACAAGACCTTTTATGATTTCACAGGCAACATCATAATCATTAAATGTTATTTTTTTATCTTGAATCATTTGATAATTCTCTTGACCTTTACCAAGAATCATCACGACATCGCCAGGACTTGCCATTTTTAAGGCATGTTCAATGGCTTCATAACGATCCACAACTATGTCATAGTTATTTGTTTCAATCTTAGATACCATTGCATTGATGATATCTTGGGGATCTTCAAATCGAGGGTCTTCTTGTGTGAACACAACATAATCATTCATTGAAGCGACAATTTGACCCATTTCTGGACGTTTATAAACATCTCTTCCACCTGCACTTCCAATAACAACAATGGATTTCCCTTTTTTACTTTCGTTTATGGTTTCAAATAATTGTCTTAACCCATTAGGTGTGTGTGCATAATCAATAATGACTTCAAACGCTTGCCCTAATGTTATGCGATTCATTCTTCCCTTAATAAATAAGTGTTTCATAGGTTGTATGAGGTCTTTAATATCTATACCAAGATGCATACATGTGATAAGAGCTGCTGTTAAGTTATATGCATTAAAAGCACCAATTAGATTCGTTTCAATAGAATAAAGATTATCTTTTGTTTGAAGCTTAAATGATAGCCCATCTTGACGACAATCAAGGTCCACGATTTGAACATCATTTGAGGAATCTTGACCATAATAGATGATATTTTCAGGAGACTTGATTTGTTTACCATAAACATCATCACCATTAATAATCGCAATACCATGTTCTTTTATTTGATCAAATAACTTTGCTTTTTCTTTAAAATAAGCTTCCATTGTATGATGTGTATTTAGATGCTCAGGCGAAAGATTCGTGAAAATCGCAACATCAAATAAAAGATCCTTAATCCTATTAGCATAAATACCTTCAGATGAGACTTCCATCGCTACTGTGGGCACATCATGCTTGATGAATGTTGATAGTGCATGCAACAATGTTTCATAGCTTGGCGTTGTATTCGCTGCAGGTAATTCAATATCTTTAGAGTAAATACCATTAGTTCCCATATAACCACAATCTTGAAAAGGGTAAAGCAACGAATAAAGAATCGTTGCAGTAGACGTTTTGCCATCTGTTCCTGTAACGCCAATCATGGTAATCTTTTTTTGTGGGTTCTCATAAAAAGCTTGAAGTAAAGCATATTGTTGATCATTAATGTTATCTAAATAGAAAACAGGGACAGTTGTTTCAACAACTTTTGATGCGATGATGGCGCTTGCTCCGCGTTTCACTGCATCTTCTATATAATCATGACGATCAACCTTTTGACCCATGATGCATAAAAAAGCATCACCAGATTCAATGTCTTTTGAACTTGTTTTAATCGCATGGACTTGTAATGACTTTAAAGCTTGTACAATTTCATTTATATTCATTTTATCAACCTCAAGCAACATTATAACAAAAAATAAAACAAAGTTATAGTGAAAACTAGCATAAGACCATGTAATGATAAAATGAATAAAAGCTAAGTAAGTTTATTCATCTGTATATGAGATAACAAACATTTCAAACCTTATTGACAAAACAACGAAATGTGTTATGATAAAGTCATGGATTGTGATTGTTCGCAAGCAAAACCTGTTTACTGTTTTTGGTATGTAAATAGGTTTTTTATTTTGAGTACATGCCTATTACATTCACTAAATAATTGTACTCAAGAAAGGAAAAGAAATGAGAGAAATTAAGATAACAGGTATGAAAGTGTTGGTAGGAAAAGATTATCAAGAAATGAGTGAGATTGCAAAACAATTAACAATCTCACAAATGATGACAACAAAACGTGTGAATATGGCGATAACAGCTGGCAAAACACCTAAACTGATGTATGATTTGATGATTGATGACGTGAAAGGCAATTTCGATCATGTTCATTATTTTAACTTTGATGAAATTCCTTATCGCGGAAGGGATGGTTATGGCGTCACAATGTCTAATTTGAAATCAATGTTTTTAGACCCTGCATGCATTCAAGAACCGCAAATTCATTACCTCAATCATCTCAATTATGAACACTATGATGATTATATAAAATCAGAAGGAGGACTTGATTATTTAATCATGGGTGTTGGTGTAGATGGTCATTTTTGTGGTAATTTACCAAATACGACAACGATGAATGATTGGACCTCAAAAGTAGATTGTGATATAAGTGAAACCATGTTAGGCATCATTGAACAAGAAGTACAAGGAAAAGCATTTATACCTGATTACTATGTGACACTAGGTCCTAAATCAGTGATGCAAGCAAAAAAACTATGCATCATTGCAAGTGGTAAAGAAAAAGCCCCAATATGTCAAGCACTCACTAGCGGTGTTATAGATACCAATCTTCCTGTAACTTTGTTTCAACTTCATACAGATTTAATTTTAATTCTTGATGAAGCAGCAGCTTCCTTAATTCATAACTAGTAAGTTAAAATAAAGTTTCATGTCACCTGTATCAAACTGATTTCCATGTAAAATACGCTCTTAAATAATTGTTATGAACACATTTGATGATAATGTGCAATTTTCTTAAGAAATGTGTTGCATTTTAATGAGAACTTGTATATAATGATTAATAGTTCGATGTAGAGAGGGGGCGGTTCATATGGCGAAAACTGTAGTGAGAGAGAATGAGTCACTTGAGGAAGCATTGAGACGTTTTAAACGTCAGGTGTCAAGAACAGGTACCCTTGCTGAAGCACGTAAAAGAGAATTTTATGTTAAACCAGGAATTAAACGTAAATTAAAGTCAGAAGCAGCAAGAAAAAATCGTACAAAATCACGTTAAGGATCTACTAAGTAGGTCTTTTTTCTTTTTTACTTTTCATTCTTGGTAGAACATAGTAAAATATAAGTGGTGATAAAATGAAAAAAATAAATGTTACACTTGATGTAGAAGAGATGGAACAACTCCAACAACTTGTTGGGATTCATCAAAGTCATCTAAGATACATTGAAAAGCAACTTGGTTTAAGTATTCAAGAACGTGGACATGAACTGATTATTGACGTAGATACAACACAAGAGATGATGGTCATTAAACTTTTTGATGCACTGGTTGATTATGTAAAAGTACATAAAGAGCTGAGCGTTATTGAAATCCAACAGGCAATCAATCGGTTGATGATTAAGCCTAATGCTGATACCTACAATGGTCAAAGAATCGCAAAAACAGAAGCCGGTAAGCCAATCTATACCAAAACACCTAATCAAGATTTATACATGAAAACACTTCAACATCATGCTGTGACATTTGGAATTGGACCAGCTGGTACAGGAAAGACATACTTGGCTGTCGTAGACGCTGTTCAAGCGTTAAAACAAGGAAATGTTTCTCGTATTCTTTTGACACGACCAGCGGTTGAAGCGGGTGAGAATTTAGGCTTTTTACCAGGTGATTTGAAAGAAAAGGTTGATCCTTATTTAAGACCTTTATATGATGCGCTTTATGAATTATTAGGGTTTGAACAAACAACGAGGCTCATTGAAAAGAACATCATTGAAATTGCGCCACTTGCGTACATGAGAGGGCGAACACTAGACGATGCTTATATTATCCTTGACGAAGCTCAAAACACAACAGATGCTCAAATGCGAATGTTCTTAACAAGACTTGGTAAACAATCAAAGATGGTGATTACTGGTGATGTAACACAAATTGATTTACCAAAAAAGGTTGAGTCAGGGCTTTTAAAAGCCAAAACGATTTTAAGTGGTATTGATGGTATTGGATTTGTTTTCTTTGATGCTTATGATGTTGTAAGACACCCAATTGTACAAAAAATTATTGAAGCATATCAACAGGTTGATCATGATTAGGGAACTTTTTTTACTCATCATCAGTACTGTCTTTGCATTGGTTTTGATTGCTGTAACACAACGCATTGTTTTTATTGGTATGCTTCTCATTGGTGTCATAGTGAGCATTTATCTATCTCGTTATTACAAAGATAAAAGACGGTTAAATGATCAACGAAAAATCCTTGATTACAACAACACCGTGATGACATTTAAACATCAACAACAATCAACACAATTAGAAGTCGTTGTTGCCAATCTTGAGATCCCTGTTTTATTGATTAATGATGAGGGTATGATTACAATCATCAATGATGCTGCAAAAAAAATGATTGATGTTGATTATCAAGATGGTATGTCTTTTCAAGCTTTACTAAAAGATGCACCTGACTTACTAAGTATCGTTGATCAAGGTTATTTATATGAAAAAGGGTTTGTTCAACCATTAAATTATAAGGAACATGCTTATCAAGTGTTGTTTTCACCAATGGTGATACAAAAACAGTTTCATGGTGGTGCCTTTATTTTTCAAGATGTAACCGTGTTAAAACAAATTGAAATAACGCAGAAGCAATTTATTGCAGATGCCTCACATGAATTAAAAACACCAATGTCAGCTATAATAGGATCCCTGAATATTCTAAAACATGATGGATTTGATCAACGTGAAGTGTTTGAAGATTTCATGGGTATTTTAATCAAAGAAGTTGAAAGAATGAATGATTTGATCAATGATTTATCGGAACTCACTAAGTTTTCTAGTCCTCAAGTTAAGATGCGATTTGAATACATCAATATTCAAGAGTTAGTTGGTGATATCGTTAGTTTATACAAAACCAAGGCAGATGAAAAAGATGTGAAACTAATTTATGAATACAAAGGACATAAAACAGCCTATATTGATAAAAGAAAAGTACAAACAATCTTAACCAACCTTATTTCAAACGCCATTCGCTATACAGATGCAGGGTACATCCATGTTTTCATTGAATGTGATGACCAACTCACCATGCTTGTAGAGGATACAGGCATTGGGATGACACAAGCTGAACTAGACCATATATTTGAACGCTTTTATCGTGTTGAAAAAGCACGATCAAGAGATACTGGGGGTACCGGACTTGGTCTTTGTATTGTTGAAAGCATAGTTGGTAAATATAAAGGTATTTTGGAGGTTTCAAGTCAGGTTGACCGAGGTACTATGTTTAAAGTTGTTTTACCCATTATTGAGGAGGTTGAATCATGAAACGAATCTTGATCATTGAAGATGAAGTGTCACTCGCAAAAATTATGGCATATGATTTAAAAAAAGAGGGGTATGAAGTTGAAGTAGCAACAACTGGTGATTTGGGGTTAAAAAAAGCAAAAGAGAGTCACTTTGATGTCATCATCGTTGATTGGATGTTGCCAAAAATGGAAGGTCCTGACATCATAAAAGCACTACGTACAGCCAATATACAAAGTGTAATCGTCATGGCTTCTGCTAAATCTGATGAACTTGATGTGGTTAGTGGCTTAGAGGCTGGTGCAGATGACTATTTGAAAAAACCTTTTTCTTCTCGAGAATTATCAGCACGCTTATTAGCTCATTTAAGACGTGTTAAAGTGGATAATCAAATTAGTCAACTTGCTGATATTAGTGTTGATTACAAACGTCATGAAGTTATGATTGGTGATGAAGTCATTGATCTTACTAAAAAAGAGTTCGAGTTACTTGTTTATTTTATAAAGAATGTCAATGTTGCCCTTAATCGTGATCAAATTCTTCAAGCTATTTGGGGGTATAGTTATGATGGTGATACGCGTATTGTGGATGTCCATGTCTTTAAATTAAGAGATAAACTTGCAAAGAGTGAGTTAACATTGTCAACCATTCGCGGACTTGGTTATCGATTAGAATAAAATAAATGTTTCTAATGATTTTTATGCTTTAATTTGATAAAATAATTAAAGGAGGTGACAACATGTTTGATACAGCCAAACGTCATCATTATTATTTCAAGGAGATTTCAAACATACCACATGGTTCATACAATGAAGCCATGTTAAGTCAGTATTTAGTTGATTTTGCAAAAGCACATCGACTAGAATGGATTCAAGATCCAAAACTAAATGTCATCATAAAAAAACCAGCATCGATTGGTTATGAAGACAAAGACCCAATAATCCTTCAAGGACATATGGACATGGTTTGTGAGAAAAACAAAGACAGTAACCATGACTTTGATCATGATCCTCTCGTGTTAAAAGAAGAAGATGGTTGGTTAACAGCCACAAACACAACGCTTGGTGCTGATGATGGTGTCGCTGTTTGTTATATGTTAGCCATTTTAGAAGATAAAACATTGGTTCATCCTGCGCTTGAATGTGTCTTCACAGTTGAAGAAGAAGTGGGTCTTTTTGGTGCTAAAGAATTAGATCAAACAAGTTTAAAAGCACCTCGTATGATTTCACTTGATGGGGCAGGACAGGGCTTAACATATGTCACGAGTGCTGGAGGCACAAGACTCTCAATCAATCGTTATTTTAAAAATACGATGGTCATCAGACAAGGATATCAAATCACTGTTAAAGGACTTGCAGGTGGTCATTCAGGTGTTGATATTAATAAACCCCATTTAAATGCCATCCGTGTCTTATTTGAGATGCTTAAGTCATTTTCTAAACGTTTTTCAGGTATGCAGATTGGTTCAGGCGATGGCGGTATGCAAATGAATGCCATTGCACGTGAAGCATCAATTCATGTGACATTTAATGGTATTGGTATTGCTCAAATTGAAGTCTTTTCAGAAGTCATTAGACAATTGATGGAAACCTATCAACCAATTGAACCAAATATGGATATTTCTTTTCACTTAAGTGAAAATCAACTTTATTTATCAGCAGATGATAGTGCATCGCTCATTAACTTAATGACTAAATTACCATATGGGGTTATTAAAATGAGTGATCAACTAGAAGGATTACCAGAGACATCAATGAATATTGGTCGTTTTGAATTAAAACGACAATTAGTGATTCAATGCTCAATTCGCTCAATGGTTGAAGCCCAAGTTGATCAAACCATTGACCTTGTTCAACAACATGTAGACCAACTAAAAGGAACACTTGAAGTCACAGGGCGCTATCCAAGTTGGCAATTTGATCCAAACTCAAAGATGAGAGAGCGTTTAAGTACGCTGTATCAAAGCTATTTTAATGAGCCGATGCGTTATCTAGGCATTCATGGCGGTCTTGAGTGTGGTTATTTTACATCAACGACATGTCCAAGAGACATTATTACCTTACATCCCAACATGGCTTTTTATCATACACCAAAGGAACGACTTGACATTAAGTCTTATGACGATGTCTATGATTTTTTAGTTTATTTTATCCAACATGTTGACACAAACTAAAAAACGAATTTTATTGATTTTTATGGTCATTTCGATGTTGGAAGCAGTCGCTGCTAATTTAATGCATCCGATTACGCCAACATTGATTAAGAATGCAAACATGCCAAATTATACATTTGGACTTGTTTTTGCAGCAATGGCTTTGGGGAACTTCTTGTTTTCACCGTTTTGGGGAAAAATGAGTCATGTATTTGGTAATTTGAAAATCATAGCTTTGGGTTGTTTTGGATACGCACTTGGGCAGTTTGTATTTGGGATAGCTCCGACTGTCTTTATTGCAACCGCAGCTCGTTTTGTTTCAGGTTTCTTTATTGCTGCTGTGACAGTTTGTCAGTTAACTTACCTTGCAGTTGAAGCGAAAGAAGAAAGTAAAAAGTATTTAACCATTCTAACAACAGGATTAACTGTCTTTGGAACCCTTGGCTATTTAATTGGGGGTGTGATTGGCGATCAATCAGTGTTTGCGGTTGTGTTGTGTCAAGTTATCTTACTTGTTATCAGTGGTTTATTGTATTTTATTATGAGTACTAAAGAGGTTTATGAGAAAGAACACATGTCATCAAAAGATATTGCTCGTTCAATGAATCCACTCACAACTTTTGTTGAAAGTAAAAAAATAATGACACAGGCATTATTAATTGCACTTGTCATCACGATGTTCATCAATCTTGCGATGACATCCTATGATCAAACATTTAATTATTTCATCAAAGATCAACTCAATTTCTTACCATCACAAAATGGTTTGTTAAAGGCTATAACGGGTTTGTTTTCACTTGGTATCAACCTTACCCTTGGGTTATGGCTAATCAAACGTGCTAAAATTAAGCGTTCAATTCAAATCTTTCTTGTGATGTTAAGTTTACTTATGACTGGATTCATTATGTTTCCAAGTCAAAACATCATCATCGGTGTTAATATTATGTATGCCATGTTGGCTTCATTACTGACACCATTCATACAGATTTTTGTCATTGATATTGGTCAAAAGACATCATCAAGTAATTCAGAAGTCATTGGTGTTTATAATTCAATGCGGTTTTTAGGTATGATTATTGGCGCTTTAGTGGCGGGTATTTTATATGAGACAAATCCGTACATACCATTTATTCTTGCAGTTGCTTTATTTGTAATCAGTTTTATTGGTATGTATTCTAGAAAATTACATTTATCATAAAAAGTTAGTCATTAAATTAATATTATGGTATAATGAATTAAAAGCAAAAAGGGGGATTTTCAATGGAAGAACTAAATCAAAATAACTATAACGACATTCATAGTAATGATACTGTTATTGGAACTGTGATAAAAGTGACATCAAAGGAAGCTTGGATTGATCTAAGTTATCGCATTGAAGGTATTTTATCAATCAGTGATTACTCGATGACGACTACGACATCACTTACTGATGTTTTAAAAGTTGGGGATACCATTAAAGTAAAAGTCATTTATGTGAGTGATGAGTATGTTCGTGTTTCACACAAAGCAGTTGAACAAGCAGATGCCTTTGATGCTTTGATTCAACAAGTAAAAAATAAAGAACGTTTAACGATTGTTTTTGATAAACAAGTTAAATCAGGGATTGTGGGTCGCCATCATATTGATTTCTTTATGCCACTTTCACAAGTTGATTTGTCATTCTTAGAAGATGCATCTGCTTTTTTAAATCAACCTTTAGAAGTGGAAGTACTTGAGTTTGATGAACGCAAACAACGTGCAATTGTATCAAGAAAAAAAGTTTTAGAGGCACAAATGGAGCATGAAAAAGCGATGGAGCTAGCACCGTTAGAAGTCGGTCAACGTTTGAAGTTACCTGTTAAAGAGATTTTAGCAAATGGGGCTGTATTAAAACAAGGCCATCTACGTTATTGGTTGCCAATTAAAGAAGCCAGTCACTTGTTTGTAAAGGATTTAAACACGGTGTTAACTGTAGGTGACATGATTGAAGTTGAATTGATTACGGTTGATCGTGAAAAAGAAAATGTTGTGGTTTCACTAAAAAAAGTATTGCCAACCCCTTGGGAAGTTGCGAATAAAACATTAAGTGTTGATGAAATTGTATCAGGTACTGTTACTAGAATTACGCCTTTTGGTGCATTTATTGAACTATTACCAGGTGTTGAAGGCTTACTTCATAATTCTGAATATTCGTATAGTCCGTATTTATTGTTGAGAAATGACTTACATGTTGGTGATGTGATTTCAGTTAAAATCATTAAAATAGATGAAAAAGATAATCGTATTGCATTGTCTGTTAAGCAAATGGAAAAAGACCCATGGGTGTCTTTAGTGGAACAACAGCAAGTGGGAGACGTAGTCACTGCACCCATATTAAGAATCACTGAATTTGGTTGTTTTGTTGAAATTATCCCATTTATTGAAGCGCTCGTACCAATTAGTGAGTACAGTTATAATCGTCGTGCAAATCTTTCTGATCAAATTCAAGAAGGTAAATCAATTGAGGTTAAAATCATTAAAATTGATACAAATAAAAAACAAGTTGCTGCATCCATTAAACAAGTCAGTGAAGACCCTTGGCAAATCATCAAACATAAATATGCAGTAGGTCAAGTCATTGAAACGACAATCACGCGTTTAGAAGATGCCTATGCATTTGCAATGATTGAACCAGATGCAGAAGCGATTCTCTTTGCCAAAGATGAAACAGATAAACCATTAAGACAAAGCAATGAGTTGTTTAGTTTAGGTCAAGAGATTACAGCGATGATTACATCACTTGAACCAGAAAAGCAACGCATGGTCATTAGTGTTAGAGCTAATTTAGATGCAACATCACGTGCTGAATTCGAATCTTATTTAAAAGGACAACAAGAAACAAAAGATACATTAGGTGATCAATTTAAAGATGTGTTTGATCAACTTAAAAAAGAAATTAAAAAATGAGCGCATGCTCTTTTTTTGTGAATGATATGAATGGTATACTAGTTATCAATAAACCCGCTGGGATGACCAGCTTTGATGTTGTCCATCAAGTAAAAAAACGATTTCAAACAAAAAAGGTTGGTCATTGTGGCACTCTTGATCCACTTGCAACAGGGGTTCTTGTAGTTTGTGTAAATAAAGCAACTAAACTTGTCCCTATCTTAACAAGTGACCATAAAGTCTATGAAACGACACTTACTTTTGGCACTGAAACAACAACGCTCGATTTAGAAGGCGATGTCATTAAAAAAGCGCCAGTGCCTGTTTTAAATGATGAGATTATAAATACTCTTTTTAAGCAATTCACTGGGGATTTGATTCAAGAACCACCAATCTATTCAGCAATCAAAGTAGATGGTAAAAAACTATATGAATATGCTCGAGAACAAAAACAAGTGGTCATTCCTAAACGAGAGGTTTGTGTGCATCAAATCGAGTGCTTGTCATTTAATGAAACAAGTATTACTTTTAGGGTTCATGTTTCAAAAGGTACGTACATTCGAAGCCTATGCCGTGATATGGCTTATGCACTTGATTCGGTTGGGACGATGACTTGTTTAAAGAGAATTCAATCAGGTCCATTTACTTTAGCGCAGAGTGTTACATTAGATGAACTAAGTGTTGATCACTTACTTAGTGTGGAAGAAGCGCTTGCTCATTTACCTAAGATTGTTGTAGAAGATGAAACGATTGTTTTTCATGGAAAATTAATTAATCATAGTGCAAAAGGGATTCAAATTGTGTATAATAAATATGGTAAAGCTTTGGCAATTTATAAACAAATAGGCAACGATACACTAAAATGTGTTAGAGGGATATGGTAATATGCAAATTATTTCACTTGATACAACCAAAAACATCAATCTTAAGGATGATTATGCAGTCGCACTTGGCTATTTTGATGGTGTTCATTTAGGTCATCAACAATTGATTGGACAAGCTAAACAATATGCACTTAAACATGATTTGAAAACGGCAGTCATGACATTTGATGTTGATCCATGGCTTGTATTAAAGCGAATTGATAAAGAGTCTTTATTAACGCCTTTACCACAACGATTCAAATTACTTGAACAATTAGGTGTTGATACTGTCTTTGTCTTACATTTCACCCTAGATGTCGCTCATCTTGATCCAAAACAATTCATTGAACTTGTTATGAAACAAATGAACCCTAAATATCTTGTTTGTGGACAAGACTTTCGTTTTGGTTTTAAGGGGGCTGGCGATGCAATGTATCTTCAACATGCAATGCACGATGTTGTAGTTGAAGTTCAACCATTGTTACTAGAACATGATCAAAAAATTGGTACAACTCGCATTATTGAAGCGTTGAAACAAGGTCATTTGAAAGAAGCTTGTCACATGCTTTCAAGGCCCTACGAAATTACAGGTAAAGTCATTGAGGGTAATCAAAGGGGGAGAACAATTGGTTTTCCAACTGCTAACATTGATTTTGGTCTTCATGTACTACCAAAACGTGGTGTCTATTATGTTCATGTTGATTATTTAGGTCAAGTCTATAACGGCATGTGTAATATTGGGTTTAACCCAACTTTTAATAAAAAGGATGGTTTCTCTTTAGAGGTTCATTTATTTGGATTTGATCAGACCATTTATGGCGAGTATTTAACAGTGAGATTTATTGATTTTATTAGAGATGAGAAGACATTTAAAAGCATTGAAGATCTCGTAGAACAACTTAACAAAGATTGTCAATGGTGTCTAGAAAGGGAGCAATTATATGATTCAAACCAATCGATTAGTGATAAGACCTGCTGAATTAGATGATGTAGATGTATTGTATCAATGGTGGAATGATGCGGAAATAATGAAGTGGTCAGGTTATTATAGTGGTGCCATGTTTACAAAAACGGCGATTTTACGTTACTTAGAGTCGCTTCAAAGTTATGATCAGTTTCAACCACGAAAACTATTTTTAATTGCAGAACGTCAATCAGGCTATCTAATTGGTGAAATGAGTTATTATGATTATGATCCAATCCATCAATGTTGCAGCATTGATATTAAAATAGCCGATGCATCAAAGCAACAAATGGGTATTGGTTATGAAGCCATTCTAACGCTGGTTGATTATTTATTTAAACAATTTAACTTAAATAGAATACAAGTGACTGTTTTAAGAAGCAATAAAATTGCATTGAGTCTATTTAAAAAAGTGGGATTCACTTTAGAAGGCGTTAGTCGTAAAAAACACTTTAATAGTCAATTGAATGAGTATGAAGATGTTGTCTTAATGGGTATTCTTAAACAAGAATATAAGCAAAATTAGAATTCAATGAATTCTTTTTTTAAACAAAAAAAGGACCTATGTCCTTATGAATTGATGTAATATAAGTACAATGCTTGTGTTCCTAATAAGTCATACCCTTGATCACTTAAAGACTTGAACATCGATAAAACATGATTTAATACAGGTAAATCAATACCCATTTCAATTGCTTCTTCTTGGACAATGGTCATATCTTTAATAAAATGTTTGATATAAAAACCAGGATCCGTGTTGTGTTCAATCATCAAAGAACCATTATGAATAAGCTGCCAACTACCACCTGCACCTTGTCCCACTGTTTCAATCACTTGTTTTAAATCAAGTCCAGCCTTTTGGGCATAAAGTAACGTTTCACAAGTAGCCGCAAGATTTCCTGCAACAGCGATTTGATTGGCCATCTTTGTATGTTGACCAAAACCAGCAGGACCTTGAAGTTTAATGGTTTTTCCAAAACATGTAAGCAGTGGTAAGGCCATTTCAAAAGCCTTTTTAGTACCACCAACCATGATTGAAAGGGAACCATTGATTGCACCAATATCACCACCAGAAACAGGCGCATCCAGTAAATGGAGACCTCTTTTGGTTGCTTGTTCATACAGTGTTTTGGCTAAAGTTGGACTAGAAGTTGTTAAGTCAATCAGTAGGGTACTCTCTTTCACAATATCCAGTATACCACCATCCATGTAGATGGATGCCACGTCTTTTGGTGTAGAGACCATAGTCATGACCACATCAACATCCTTGATACACTCAATTAATGTTGATTTAATCTCAATGTTAGAATGATTTAGTAGATGTGCTTTTTCAATTGAACGTGTAAATACGTTTACTTGATAACCATGATTTGCAAGGTGTGTCATGATGGGTCTTCCCATAATGCCTGCACCAATGAATCCTATTTTTTTCATGTAATCCCTCCTAATAGATTATATCATAATTCATCTTTTAGTGTTAATCTTTTTTGAGATGCTTATTTTTCATTGACATGAGTAGTTATTTTTGATATGATTTATGAGCAGCTATATCTAGGATATTTGAATGCCGACTTATGTCGTGGATATGGCCAAGTAAATAAAAGGAGGCTATTTTATGATTAGCAAAGAAAAGAAACAAGAAATTATGAAAGCTTATGCTAGAGCTGAAGGGGATACAGGTTCTCCAGAAGTTCAAATTGCTGTTTTAACACATGATATCAATGTGTTAACAGATCATTTACGTACACATAAAAAAGATCATCATTCACGTCGTGGATTGTTGATTAAAATTGGTCGCCGTCGTGACTTATTAACATATTTGAGAAACAAAGACATCAATCGTTACCGCGATTTGATTCAACGTTTAGGATTAAGAAGATAGAAATGGGGTAACCCATTTTTTTCTCTATTATGACTGTATATATTTTTGACGGGCCAGTTTTTAATGATTTTTCAATGGATGCAGCTAAGATGAATCCAGTTTATTTACGTGTGTCAAATCAACTTGATGTTTTAAGACAAAGAGGTATAGCGGTAAAAAGATACAATTTGAAGGAACATGCAATAGAATTTACATCAAACAAGGTGGTGATTCAACAAATGATGTCAGGTGGAGAACAAGCCTTGCCAATTGTTTTACTTGATGATGAAGTGCTTTGTAGTGGTCAGTATTTGACAGATGAACAATTTGCATCACTTCTTAAACGACTTGGCTAAAAAAGTGTATCTAATGCAAACAAAATGTGATACAATAATCATTGATATGGGGTGAATACATGAAACAAGTTTTTGAACTAGATTTTTGTGGTAAACAACTTCGTGTAGAGGTTGGAGAATTAGCAAAACAAGCTGGAGGGTCAGCGTTAATTCGCTATAATGATACGGTTGTTTTGTCAGTTGCAACAGCGAGTAAAGAGCCTAAAGAGTTGGACTTCTTTCCGTTAACAGTAACTTATGATGAAAAATTATACTCAGTTGGTAAAATACCAGGCGGATTTTTGAAAAGAGAAGGAAGACCAAGTGAGCATGCAGTCTTAACTTCACGCTTAATTGACCGTCCAATTCGTCCGCTATTTGCTGATGGATTCCGTAATGAAGTGCAGTGTGTTAACACAGTGCTTTCAGTTGACCAAGAAGCGCCAGCTGAAATGGCTGCTATGTTTGGTGCTTCACTTGCTTTGGGATTATCTGATATTCCATTTAATGGACCTATTGCTGGTGTTATTGTAGGCTATATTGATGGAGAGTTTATCATTAATCCAAGCTCAGATCAACAAGAACAAAGTTTAATTCATTTGTCGATTGCTGGTACATCTGATGCGATTAATATGGTTGAAGCTGGGGCTAAAGAAGTGAGTGAAGAATTGATGCTGGAAGCATTGATGCTAGGTCACGAGCACATCAAAGAATTGATTGCATTTCAAGAAACCATTATCAAAGCTGCTGGTAAACCTAAACGTGAAGTTGTTTTATATGAAGTGGCTGCTGATATCCAAGCTGAGGTTGATCAACTTGCAAAAGATCGTTTGATTCAAGCGGTTAAAATATTTGATAAATTAACGCGTTATGGTCAAATTGATGATATTGAAAAAGAAGTGATAGCACTTTTTGAAGAACGTTCATATGAAACAGAAAAAATAAAAGCAAAAACGATCAAACAAGTAAAAGAAGCATTACATGCAATTGTTAAAGATGAAGTGCGCCGTTTGATTACGGAAGATAAAGTTAGACCTGATGGTCGTGAATTAACTCAAATTCGTCCTTTGGATGCGCAAATTGATTTATTACCAAGAGTTCATGGTTCGGCAATGTTTACACGTGGTGAAACACAAGTCATATCAGCATGTACATTGGGTGCAATTGGTGAAGCGCAAATCATCGATGATTTAACCATAGAAGATGGTAAACGTTTTATGCATCACTATAATTTTCCGCCTTATTCTGTCGGTGAAGTTGGAAGAATGGGGGCTCCAGGACGTCGTGAAATTGGACATGGTGCATTAGGTGAACGAGCATTACTTCAAGTACTTCCTTCTGAAGAAGTGTTTCCTTACGCCATTCGTGTAGTGTCGGAAGTCATTGAATCTAATGGGTCGACTTCTCAAGCTTCTATTTGTGCGTCTACAATGGCTTTAATGACTGCGGGTGTACCAATCAAGGCACCAGTTGCAGGGATTGCTATGGGGCTTGTTCAAAAAGGGGAACACTATACTATTTTGACGGATATCCAAGGTATGGAAGATCATTTAGGTGATATGGACTTTAAAGTTGCAGGGACGCGCGATGGCATTTGTGCGCTTCAAATGGACATTAAAGTTGAAGGATTGTCAAAACAAATTCTTGAAGAAGCTTTGGCACAAGCTAAGATTGCCCGTATGGAAATCTTAGATGTGATGGAAGCTTGTATTGATTCACCAAGAAAAGAAGTCTCTAAATATGCACCAAAAATCGGTATGATGAAAATCAGTGTTGATAAAATTAGAGATGTTATTGGACCAGGTGGAAAACAAATTAACGAAATTATTGAAGCTTGTGACGATGTAAAAATTGACATTGAACAAGATGGGCAAGTTGTTGTTTACCATATGGATCAAGTAGCTATTGATCGTGCATTGCAAATGATTGCAAACATTGTAAAAGAAGCGAAGGTTGGCGACATTTATGATGGTAAAGTTGTACGTATTGAAAAATTTGGTGCATTTGTTGAGTTGTTCCCAGGATGTGATGGGTTACTTCATGTATCAAAGATTGCTCATGAGCGTGTTGACAACATCAATGATGTGTTAAAGCTTGGTGACATGGTTCAAGTCAAGGTAACTGAAGTCGATGATCGTGGACGTGTGAATGTATCACGAAAAGATTTGTTACCAAAACCTGAAAAAAAAGAAAATGAAGCTAAATAATCAATCAATTATTCTTTGTTCTGCTTCACCAAACCGTCTTAAGTTGTTAACACAACTTGGGTGGTTGGTTGAAGTAGAACCTTCTTATATAGAAGAAGTTATTGACTTGAGCATGTCTGCTGGTGACATTGTGATGTCTCTTGCAAAACAAAAGATGGCACAAAAAAGATTACCAGATAAGCTTTATATCAGTGCAGACACGCTTGTTTTTTTTAACGGTAAACCTTTAGGGAAACCATCATCTAAAGAAGATGCAATGGCCATGTTAACATCAATATGTGGTACTAGTCATGATGTTTATACAGGTGTTTGTATGGCATTCAATGATCAAGAAGTCATTTTTTATGAACGAACTAAAGTTTGGTTTCATGATGACTTAGATGAGTTAATCATGGATTATGTTGAGTCTGGACTTTGTTTTAACAAAGCAGGCAGTTATGGCATACAAGACGTAGGTGCTTTGTTTGTTAAGCGTATCGATGGTGATTTTTACAACATTGTAGGTTTACCAATCGCAAAGATCTACCAACAAATGAAACTTTTTTTATGATATTAGGTTGAAATTGTAATGGTTTTCTTTTATAATTGATAAAGAAATAGGAGGCATATAATGGAAGATAAAAAAGTTAAAAGAATTGCGCTATTAACTGGTGGTGGCGATTGTCCAGGTTTAAATGCTGTAATTCGTGCTGTAACACGTACAGCCATCTTAAAGTATGGTTATGAAGTAATTGGCTATGTATTCGGATATCGTGGCTTATATGAAAATAATTATGTTGAATTAACACTTGATAAAGTGTCTGGTATTGGTCACTTAGGTGGTACTATTTTGTATAGTTCAAATAAAGACAATTTGTTTGACTATATTGTTGAAGAAAATGGCGTTAAAGTAAAAAAAGACGTATCAGACATTGGCGTTCAAAACTTAAAGGATGCTGGTGTTGATGTTCTTGTTGTTATTGGTGGTGACGGTACTTTAACAAGTGCTCGTGACTTTGCTCGTAAAGGGGTTAATGTTGTTGGTGTGCCAAAAACAATTGATAATGATCTAGCTGCTACAGATTTGACATTTGGTTTTGTGACTGCTTCAGCAATCGCAACTGAATTCTTAGATCGTCTTCATACAACGGCTGAATCTCATCACCGTGTACTTTTGTGCGAAATGATGGGCCGTGATGCTGGATGGATTTCTTTGTATGCTGGACTTGCGGGGTCTGCTGATGTTATTTTGATTCCTGAAATTCCATTTTCAGTAGAAGCTATTGCTAAAAAAGTAAAAGAACGTGATGCTCAAGGAAAACCATTTACTATTGTTGCTGTTGCTGAAGGTGCACGCTTTAAAGATGGCACTGCCGTGATTGGTAAAATTGTTGATGATAGTCCTGATCCAGTACGTTACTCTGGTATTGCAGCAAAACTTGCTGAAGATTTAGAAAAAATCATTCCAAATCATGAAGTTCGTTCAGTACAACCTGGACATATTATGAGAGGTGGTCAAATTGAACCATATGATCGTGTCCTTTCAATAAGATATGGGGTTGCTGCTGCTGACTTAGTTGCTGAAGGTAAATTTGGTAACATGGTTTGTTTAAATGGAAATGACATTTCTTATGTAAGCTTAGAGAAAGTCATTGGACAAAATAAATATGTACAACCAAATACAGATGCAATCGTAGCTGCTGCTCGTAGTATCGGTGTTTCATTTGGTGATGAAGAATAGTTCAACTATTCTTTTTTTTTATCTTTTTTGTTTGTTTGAGTTGAATGTCTATAAATTTGATGATGATTCATGTATAATGATTAGAGGAGGGATAACATGTCAAATCAAATTAAAATTTTTGCGCTTGGTGGACAAGCAGAGAAAGGTAAAAGTATGTACGGTGTTGAAATCAACACCAACATTTACCTAGTAGAAGCAGGGCATAAGTTCCCTGAACAAGATAATATAGGCATCGATGTCATCATCGCAGACACCCGTTATGTTGTGGAAAACAAAGAACGAGTGAAGGCTATTTTTATTACGCATGGTCATGATGACGTGATGGCAGCATTACCTTATTTATTAGAGTTAGTTGACGTACCAGTTTATGCACCAACACTAGCAGGTGATCTTATAGAGGTCATGGTTAATAACTATAATAAGCAATATAGAAGAAAACTGAAAATTGATTTACACCGCGTGAAACGTGGTAGTCACATGATGCTTGATAAGCAACGCATTCAGTTTTTCCCATTAACACATTCATTCCCAGGTACAGTTGGTGTCTCTTTTAGTACACCACAGGGTGCTATTGTATTTGCAGGTGAGTTTATTGTTGACCCAGGTGCAACAGATGATTTTAAAGCAGATATGATTCAAATGGCTGAAATTGGTAAAAAAGGCGTTCTTTGTTTGATGAGTGAGTCACAAGGTAGTGAGCGACAAGGTTACACATCGCCAAATCATAAAATTACACAAAAGCTAGAACCAATTTTTGAAAACAAGAGCCGAATTATTGTTACGGTCTATTCTCAAAACTTATTTAGAATAAAAGAAGTAGTTGAATTGGTGATTAAATATAATAAACGCATTCTGTTTTTTAGTCGTCATCATGATGAAACGCAAAAAATCATCCAAACAGGGAGTCATCAACGTCATCCTCTAATTAAAGTGCCGCCTAAAAATATGGCGAGTATGAAAGATTTAAAAAATAAACAATTTCAAGATTTGGTTGTGCTGATGATGGCGCCTGCCAATCAATTGTTTGATGATTTAGTGGATATTTTGGATGGTGGTGATGATTTACTTAAAATCAATTCAACTGATTATGTGGTTGTTGCGAGTCCTGTACTTCCAGGTGCTGAGGCAATTGCAAGTACAGCTCAAGATGCTTTATATAAAATGTGTGATCATGTGACCATTCTTAAATCTAAAGAGGTTTGGTCAACGCATGCATCAGAGGAAGACTTGAAAATGATGTTACAATTGATTAAGCCTAAATACTATATTCCAGTTAAAGGTGATTTCCGTCAACTGACAATAAATGGGCGTATCGCTGAATCAATTGGCTATGATCCAAATCATGTTATCATCATGGATAATGGTGAGCAGGTTGTATTTGAGAATGAAGAGTTGTTGCCTAAACGTGAAATCATTCCTTCAGGAAGTTTAATGATTGAAGGTACTGGTATTAGTGATGCTTCTTCAAAAGTCCTTGATGAGCGAATCATGCTTTCAGAAGAAGGGTTTGTCATCATAGGGATTACCTTAAATCGACAAACTAAAACAGTGATTGCGGGACCAGATGTTCAAATGCGAGGACTTGTTTATCTTAAAGATTATCCTCATATTGCGGATCATATACAAAAATTAGTTCTAGAAATGGTAAGTCATTATGAAGATTATCAAGATAGTAATGATTTAAAAATGAGCATTCGTGAAAAGGTTCAAAAATATATTGGTAAAGAGTTAAAGAAAAAACCTGTTGTTTTAGCAATGGTTTTAGAGGTTAATGAAGCATAGGAGGTTTAAGATGTTTAATCAATTAAATGATCATACTTATTTGTTTCAAACAAAAAAATTCAAAACGATTACAATGACTGCATATTTGATGTTCCCATTCGAGTATCAACAAATCACTTTAGCATCATTGCTTGCTAGAGTGATGAAAGCAGGGACTAAAAAATATCCTGATCATCAGAAGTTCAATGCTTATTTAGAGTCTATGTATGGCTTAACCTGTCAAACAAATGCATATCATGTAGGGATGAGTCAATTGATTGAAGTGAGTACTAGCTCTATTAACGAACAGTACATTAAAGAAGAGATTGATTTATTGAAAAATCAATTAACATTGATGCATGATATGATCTATGATCTATGTACTGAAGGAAATGCTTTTTCTAAAGTGAATGTTGATTTAATGAAAAAGCAACTAAACGATCAAATAACAAGTGTATTAAATGATAAAAGAACCTATGCTGTTGATCGCTATAATGCATTGATTGATGGTGAGGGCGTCTATGGTTCTCGTAACATTGGTTATCATGAGCAACTTGAGGTTGTTGATGAACGTCAATTATATGATTTCTATCAAGAAGTCTTAGCTAAGATGAAACTGGTGGTTTTCGTTGTTGGTGATTTAGACGCTGCGCAACAACTTTTGCTTAAAGATGCATTTGTTGGTAAAAATCATGAGGCGTTGTCACTTGTTTATGATTTTAAACCGCCTCTATTTACTGAAAAAGTAGAGCAAATTGAGGTCAATCAAAGTCACCTTGTTTATGGCTTTAAATTAGAGGCCAATCGTTTAAATCAACATGCTGTTGGTCTTGTTTATAACCAAATACTTGGTGGGTATATGCAGTCAAAGTTATTCAAAGTTGTTCGTGAGCAACATAGCTTGTGTTACACAGTTTATTCTGCTTATCAACCAAGTTATGGTACGCTCATGATTTATGCAGGGATTGAGCGAAGTAAGGAAGAGAAGGCTCGTAGTTTAATTGAGGCACAACTTAAAGCGATGATTGACTTAGATATTTCTCAAGAAGAACTAGAGGGTGCTAAGGCTCAGTTAATCAGCAGTATTGTTAAAAACCAAGATAGTGCAAATGCCCTTATTAGTCAATCATTTAATTGGATGATGGTTGGACAAAACACAACAGTTGAAACACTGACAAAAGACATTGAAGCAGTGGATTTGAGCCAAATTCAAAAGCTTGCTTTAACTGTTAAGCCAATGTTGTATTATTTCTTAGCAGGTAGGGAGGAAGGACATGAATAAACATGATTATTCTCTAATTGGAGAAACACTTTATCATGAACAATTAGATAATGGATTGAATGTCTACTTGTTACCAAAGAATGACTTTCATAAAACATATGGTATTTTTGCAACCCCATATGGTTCGATTCATCGACACATTAAAACAAATGGGGAAGACTTGGTGTTTAATGCAGGTATTGAGCATTTTTTAGAGCACAAAATGTTTGAGAAAAAGGCATACTCAGTTGATGAATTATTTACTAAGCATGGTGCAAGTTGTAATGCTTTTACATCTTTTTCTAAGACTGCTTATTTATTTAGTGCTACAAGTCATGTTGAAGAAAATACTAAAATATTACTTGATTTTGTTCAAAACATTGAATTAACTGAAGAGAGCGTTGAAAAAGAAAAAGGAATCATCATTCAAGAACTGAAGATGTACCAGGATGATGCCGATTCACGTATTTTCTATGATCTACTTGAAAATCTTTATTTAAAACATCCCATCAAAGATGAAATACTTGGGTCTGAAGCATCAATTCAAACGATGACAAAAAAACAACTTGAACAATGTTATCATCATTTTTATCATCCAAGTCAGATGACGTTATTTATTGTTGGTAAGATGGATGTAGATCATTTAATGGTTACAATCAGAGAAAATCAATCTCAAAAGACTTTTAATCAATTGTCGTTTGAATCCGTTTTATTAGATGATGAGCCAAAAGAAGTCGCGGTTAAAGAAAAGGTACTACACATGCCTATTAGTAATACTAAGTTTGTGATGGGGTTTAAACTTAACCCAATTAAGTCATTGAAAGATGAATTCATAATGATGTTGCTTCTTAATACTTTATTTGCAAAGTCAACTGATTTGTATCAAACTTGGTTGTCTAAGGGATTGATTAATCAAAGTTTCTATGCAGATGTGATTGTTGAGCCAGGCATGTCATTTGTGCAAATAGGTAGTGATTCTGACCATTATAATTTATTTCAAGAAGCATTGCACCAATTAATTGATGAATTAAGCTTGAAGCAACTTGATTTAGATCGTTTTATCAATCATAAACGATTATTAATTGCAGAAGTCATCAGCTCATTTAATTATTTAGAAGGTATCGGCCAATTGTTTATCATGTATGAATTTCAACATGAAAGCTTATTTGAAGTAAGTGAATTGATTGATAGCATTACATTTGAATCATTAGATGATGCCATTCAAACACTTAAAAATGCAACGCGGACAACACTTGTGATAAAACCAGAATGAAAATAGGTGTTGATATTGTTGAAATTGAACGCATGATAGCCAATCAAGACCGTTTAGCTGAATACCTTTTATCATCACAAGAATTAACTGTTTATTATGGTAAAAACGGTGTCAATCAACTAAATTACTTAGCAAGTCGTTTTGCAGTCAAAGAAGCACTGGTAAAGGCCTTAAATGATAAAAGTCTTTTATTTAAAGATATTAGTGTGCTCAATAGTGAAAGTGGTGCGCCCTATGTTTGTTATAAGCAACATCGCATACAAGTGAGTATCAGTCATGAGAGACACTATGTTGTAGCAATGGTTGTTGTAGAGGAGTGAGTATATGAAAGATAAAATAATAAGAAAGGAACAATTAAGACAAGCAGCATATGACTTAGTTGATCAAGAAGGGTTTTTGGTTTTTAGTGCAAGAAACATTGCAAAACATGCGGGTTGTTCAACACAACCAATTTATTCAGCCTATGAATCACTAGATGAGTTGAAAAAGGATGTTGTTGTTAAAGTATTAGATGATATGATTCATCATATGATCAACTATAATCATTCAAATGAACCTTTTTATGACTACGCTCTTGGTTATCTTGAGTTTGTTAGTCACCATAATCATTTGTTTAAACTACTTCACTTAGAAAATAAACTCAACGTTTTCTTTATCAATCCACAGGTTTATGCAATATTAAAACAAGCGACACAAATTACATTTGATCTTAATGATCAACAATCAGGTAACATCCTTAAGCGATTATGGTTAGTCGTTCAAGGCATTGCCATACAAATATCAAATGGACAATATGAATGGTATGTTGATAGACAGTACCGTATATTAAAGGAAACATTCAAAGCTTTCATCTAGTTTGAGTGTTTTCTTTTTATTTATACTAAAAAGATGGTTTTTTATAGTCCGATATATTTTTAATTTAATGATTTTTATGTTATAATATAGGTGTTATACAATTTGTTCATGCTAATCACATGAAATTTTGGTGAAAATGAATTATTTGTATTAACTTATTTCGAATATTTTAAATAAACAGGAGGAATTATATGGCAAATGTATTTACAAATGGTTTACAAAAAATAGCGGATGATGCAAATAGTGCAATACTTAACCAAGCAGAACTTGCTAAAACATTATTTTTCAATGAAATTGATCAAGCAGATCAATATGTTTATGGTGTTGTACAATCTGAAGTCAAATCAGGTGGTGCAACTGGAGCTGTGGCAAGTGTTGCAGGATATAATTTGTACAATGTTAATGATCATATCGTTGGCTTAAACGCTAAGACAGGAACACTTGTTATCCTTGATTTGAATGAAGGTACTGTAGTTCAAACAAATGTATTAGAAAAGGGTAAATATACACTAAAAGCAATGTCAAAAGGGAAACAAGAAAGCATTTATTTTATCACACCAAGATTCTTGCGCCGTTTACTTGGCATGAGACAACCTGATCCATACAAACGTACAAAGTTCACTGTGACTGCTGATAATGTATCAAGAACATTCTTGGTTGGTTCTTATGGACCTGGTGAACATACTAGCTTCCCATCATTTAATAATAATGCCATCTTTGAAGCATTGAAAGCATTGGCTAAAGAAAATTAAAAGTCTGGAATTTCCAGACTTTTTTTATGCTTCATCAAGATCAGTTCGAGCGATATTGCTACAATGATCACCCATACGTTCAATATTTGAAATAATATCAACAAATAACGAACTCACTAATGGGCTTACTTCTTCTTTATTTGAAACCCGTTGAATATGGCGTTGACGTGCTTTATGATTTAATTTATCAAGTGCTTCTTCTTGTGATTCTATTGTTGTTGCATATGTTTCGCTTGGCGTTTCAAGATACTTAATTGCATTTTGTGCCATTTCAATGACTAAGTCTAACATGCGATTAATATCATTTAAAGCACCTTCACTGATTTTCTCAGGTGAGCTATTGATATTTTCGAAATATTCCGATAGATTTAAACAATGATCCCCAATACGTTCAAAATCTTTTAGTGCTTGAATGACTTTACTATGATCAATTGCATCTTGTTCAGTCATTGTTTCTTGCGTGATTTCTGTTAAGAAATGACTCACTTTTTTATCGATTAAGTTAATGGTTTCTTCATAATGTTGAATCTTTTCAACCAATGAATGATTTGAATTGTTGATGTATTCACGTGTTCGATTTAACATTTTTAAAGTGACTTCTCCCATTTGGAGTGCTTTTAACTTAGCTACCTCAACAGCATGTGATGGAAAGTCTAATAATGCTGAGTTACGAAGTTCATCAAAATTAATATCAACTTCAAATTCTTCACCAGGAATAATACGTTTGATGACTTTAACCATTGTACCAATGAATGGATAAAGAACAATTGTCATCGTAATATTAAAGATACCGTGAGCAAGTGCAATTTGTAAGATTGGTGAAACGTTAAAGGTATTTGATAAGAAGACAATCAGTTTTGTAAAAGGGAAAAGCAATATCATAAAAAAGACACTCCCTATAACATTAAACATGACATGAATGCCAGCTGCTCGCTTAGCAGAAACACTACCACCAATCGATGCTAAGATGGCAGTAATCGTTGTTCCGATATTTGAACCAAATAAAGCTGGAAGTGCAGCTCCTAAAGGTATTGAACCTTGAGCATACATCAATTGGATAATCCCAATAACACCAGACGATGATTGGATGACTAGAGTAAGTCCAAGTCCGATCAACAAACCTAAAATTGGATTGACACCAACATATTTCATAAACTCTTGAAACTGTGGTAATGTTTGAATTGGTTTTAATCCACTATCCATTAGTTTTAAACCATAAAACAAACAACCAAAACCAAGTAGCGTGTTTGCTAATGTTAAACGTTTCTTTGATTTAGTGAAAACGATGATAATGGTTGCAAATCCGATAATGTATAAAGCATAGTTGGTAATTTTTAAACCAATGATAAACGCAGTGATGGTTGTACCTATATTGGCACCCATAATAATACCAACCGCCTGTGTTAATGTCATTAGTCCAGAACGAATCAAACTGATCATCAGTGCTGTTGTCCCAGAACTTGATTGAATCAGCAAAGTGACAACTGTACCAATCATGATCCCTTTTAAAGGTGTCGATGTGTACTTATCAATGATGTCACGTAAGCGATCACCAGCAATGGCTTTAAGACCATCACCCATGTATTTAATACCAAATAAAAAGATTCCTAACCCGCCAAAAATCAAGTCGAGTTTTAATACTGACATTTTATTCCCCCTCATATTAATTTTAACAGTAATTTAATCTTGTGACTATATTTTTAACAGAAAATTAACAATTAAATAAAGGAAACTTGATCTTGAATGCGAATATCTAATAGGTGATACAATGTTTAAACGATTTCCATTTATCTATCAAACCAAACAAAATAGTTGTGGTATCGCATGTATTCGTATGATTCTTGCTTATTATGGTGTTATGGTTCATGATTATGAAATTGAACAACAGATGACGTTAAAAAAGACTGGCATTTCCATTGAACAAATGATTCAAACACTCACAGTTTATCAAGTGAAGTGTCGTGCATTAAAAGGGAGTTATGAAGAATTGTTACAGTTATTTAAGCAACCTATGATTGCACATGTTGTCATCAATGGACAAATGCATTATGTTGTCATTTACAAGATGTCAAAGAAAAGAATTGTGTTTGCAGACCCTTCAACTCGTCTTTTGAACATGAAACAATCTGGATTTATGGAGATATGGACAGGCATTGTGATTGAAACTGATGGAGATGCATGTGTACGCAGTAAGTCACATAAGTTTATTGGTTTTATCCTAGATATTATTTTAAAAGAATATAAAATCATTTTAACAACATTCCTCCTATCTAGTCTTGTGGTCCTTTTACAAATCATCGTGACAAACTACCAAACGATGATCATGGATGATTTAACACAGTTTCAGTCATTAAAACCCTATCTTGAAATGTTTTTGAGTATAAGCCTTTTATTCAGTAGTGGTCAAATCATTCAGTGGATTAAAGGGAGCTTAATGATGGATTTATATAAACAGTTTGATGATGATTATTTTTTGCATGCAAAACTTGCGCATATCAAAAAAAGAGCTTCCTTTTTTGATAAAAATCATGTTGGAGACTTTATGTTTTGGCATGACTATTTGGATCGTTTAAAGCAGTTCATCTTATCATTGATTGGCGTCATTAGTGTTGATCTTTTAACCTTTGCTGCCTTATGCATCATTTTGTTCATGACTGATGCTTATTTATCATTGATTCTACTTGTGTTGTTGTCACTTCAAATGCTTGTGGTTAGAGTTGCCCATAAGTCATTAAAGCATAAGCAAATGAAAATGATGCCACTTGAATCGTCTTATCAATTGAGACTGCATCAATCTTATGAGGGTGCGACAACATTAGGGTATTCAGGGGGTCAAATGTACCTTAGTCAAAAACTGAAGCAATCATTTAGTCAATTACAAGAAGCTTATATAAAACTAGGGTTGTTTGGTTTAGGGTTAAGTCAAGTAAAACAATGGGTTCAAGGTATGGCAACGCTTGTTTTAATAGCGATTCTTTATTATGATCTGATACTTGGTAAAAGGACAATCGGTCATATTATATTTGTGTTGTTGTTGAATCAAATGATGATGATGCACTTAAATGCAATATTGGGACTTAAGGATGGTTTAGAGGGGGCGAAAAAAGGACATGAGGTTTATATGTTGTTGCTTGAAACAAAAAGTCATCAGTCATTTAAATTACCATCCATTAAATGCATTGAACTTAATCAAGTCTTCTTTACCTATAATCAGGGAGAACCAGTTTTATCAAATTTAAACATGGTTATTGATGGACATGTGCTATTTAATGCGCCTTCAGGAAAAGGGAAGACAACATTGATGAAGCTTTTGCTTCAAGAAGTTAAGCCTCAGAAAGGCTATATCTTATTCAATGAAGTGGATTATTTAAATTATGATGAAGGTAGTATCACATCTAAAATAGGATATATTCAATCAACCGGGTATTTGTTTAAGGGCAGTATCAAAGATAATATCTTATTGGGAAGTAATCAAATTCAACGGTTATACCAATTGATTCGTTTTTTTAAGCTAGAGGCACTTTTTATTAAAGGACCCCTTGATTTAGACTATGTGTTGCATCAATCAGGACAAGAGTTATCAAATGGACAAAAACAATTGATTCATCTATTACGATTTCTTATGCATTCCTATGATGTATTAATACTGGATGAGGCAACTTCGATGTTGGATCAATCTTTTGAACAAACCATCATAGCAGGGTTATTGAGACTATATCACAACAAAATAATCATCATAATCTCTCATCGATACAAGCATTTAGATGGGTTCAAAACCCAATCATTAGAGGCATCGTATGCGTAAAATCATCCTATTTATTGTGATGATTGTTGTGATGGTTGTCTGGTTTGTACCTAAAACATCAACACAAAAAACAACGTGTGTCATGAGTGACCAAAAAGTTTCTTGTTATGTAAATCCCACAACGATTATGTTATTGCAACTCAATCAAAAAGTGACAATCGTTATTGATAAAACAACTTACAGTGGTGTGATTGAAACGATTGAGACAGAACCATATATTGAAGAAGCTATCTTATATCCTATCACCATCTATGTTGAACATTATGCAAGTAAGTTTCAACAATTTCCAGTTCTTGTTGTCTTTTCTGGAGAGACTAGTCCTTGGATTGTGAATGTCTTGAAGAAATTGTTTCATACTTGAGAACTATTACTTTAAATAAAAGCTTGCTTTTGGTATAATGATGTTGGTGATAAAATGATTGAATTAGCTTATGAAAATCAAGTTGATGCATTGCAGGATGACTATGAAACGTTATTCAAAGAATTGCTTCAATTGATTGTTCAACAACAACAATTAAATAAGAAATGCGAAGTTTCAGTAACCATTGTTTCACTTGCAACCATACAAGAGATTAATAAGTCATACCGTGGTATTGACCAACCAACAGATGTGATTAGCTTTGCTTTTAATGATGAACCTGATGCATTTGTGCTACCTGATGATTTTGTTACGACACTTGGAGATATCATGATTTGCTTTGATAAAGCGCAGGAACAAGCAGTTCAGTATGAACATTCATTAAAACGAGAAATGGCCTTTTTATTTGTTCATGGGATGCTCCATCTACTTGGCTATGATCATCAAACAAAGGTGGATGAACAAAAAATGATTAGTCTCCAAGAGGAAATCTTAAATGAAGCCAACATCAAAAGGTAAAGAGTGGTTTCGTTTCAAGTGCTCGTTAAAAGGGATTGTATACGGATTTGTTCGTGAATCACATTTTCGCTTTCAATGCTTTTTTGCCTTAATTGTGGTGGCTGTTGCTATTTGGTTTAAAGTCAAAGCAATTGAATGGGCATTGCTTGTGATAGTGATTGGTTTGGTTTTAGTTAGTGAAATGCTAAACACGGTTGTAGAAGACATCATGGATTTTATTCATCCAAACATTGATGAACGTGTGGGTCACATCAAAGATTTAGCTGCTGGTTCAGTACTTGTAAGTGTTGTGATTGCCATGATTGTTGGATTATTGGTGTTTTTACCATACTTAGTGAAAGGATGATCAATGTGTTTCATTCGGGATTTGTATCTATTGTAGGACGACCTAATGTTGGTAAGTCTACATTAATTAATGCTTTAGTAAAACAAAAAATAGCGATTACTTCTGATCGTGCGCAAACAACAAGAAATACCATTCAAGGTGTTGTAACAACTGATGATTATCAAATCGTTTTTGTTGATACACCTGGTATTCATAAACCCAAACATCAATTAGGGGAATCAATGAATAAGCAAGCATATAGTGCGCTTTATGATGGAGATGTTGTGTTGTTTTTAGCACCAATAAATGAAGCAATTGGTGCTGGTGATTTGTTTATTTTAGAACGTATAAAAATGGTTCAAGTACCAGTTGTTTTAGTGATAACAAAATGCGATCTTGGTGGTGACGTTCAAGCAAAAATAGATGAGTGGATGAACCACCATCCATTTACACATGCAATTGGGATAAGTTCAACCATGCAGTCTAATTTAACTGAGCTAGAGGCGCTTATTGCTCCTTACTTAGAAGTTGGACCTAAATACTTTCCAGATGATCAAATTATGAATTATAATGAACGTTTCTTGGTTTCAGAAATCGTTAGAGAAAAAGTGCTCTATCTAACAGAAGAAGAGATTCCTCATTCAGTAGCAGTTGTGATTGATCAAATGCAAGATGGAGAAGAACAAATGGAAATCATTGCAAGTATTGTGGTTGAAAGAAAATCTCAAAAAGGTATTGTCATTGGTAAGCAAGGTCAAATGATTAAACAAATTAGAGTTTTAGCACAACGTGATTTAAGAAGGGTTTTTCAAAAGTCTGTTTATTTAGAGTTATATGTAAAAGATGAAAAAGATTGGCGTAATAAAAAGAAGTATTTGAAAGAATATGCCTATCAAGAAGATAACTTTTAATGAGAATCGAGACACAAGGCATTGTCCTTAGTCATAAACCTGTTTATGATGCTGATGCATTTGTTGACATCTTGAGTGATTTGTATGGTAAACTTTCGATTCATTGCAAAGGTGTCCAAAAAATAGCTTCTAAAAATCGTATAGGTTTGGAGTTGCTTTGTTTATCTCAATTTGAAATTGACGTAAATGAGACTAACGGTAAGATGAAATTGGTTCGTGCCACACTAATAGATGGGCATATCCATTTAATGGATTCATTTGTGCAGTATGGTTATGCTTGTGTTGTTGGTCAAGCTTTCCTACTTAGTTTTGCAGAAAACCAACCTGATGCAACTAGTTTTCATGTTCTTTTAAAAACGATACATGCTTTAAATAAAAATGATCGGCTATATTTTCATGTAGCGCATGCCTTTTTTTATCTTTTAAAAATACTTGGTATTGAACCACAATTAAGCGGTTGTGTGGTATGTGGTAAGACAACAAAGTTGATTGGCTTTAGTGTCGCTAAAGGGGGCTATTTGTGTATTGATTGTCGGTTTAAAGGAGAACTAGCGCCACTTAATTTAACTCAGTCTAAAGCGATTTTACATGTAGCTAAAGGGAAAGATATTGATGTTGATGAAAAAGTAGTCGATGCACTCATATCATTTTATGAGTTACATGCACATACACGTTTAAGCAGTTATGATGTGATTAAGAAACTAGTATAACACTTATGGTTGCTTGACAAAGTGCGTGTTAAGTAATACAATAAGTTTACAATCACGATGCCCTAATTGGGCTTTTTAAATTTGAAAGGTGTGGAAATATGAGTTTTAAAGATATGGCACAGTTAGTTGCCTATGCAAAGAGTCAAGGGTTTGTTTACCAAGGGTCAGAGATTTATGATGGCCTTGCAAATAGTTGGGATTATGGTCCTTTAGGGGTTGAACTTAAAAACAACTTAGCTAAAGCTTGGTGGAAAAAGTTCATTCAAGAGTCTCGTTACAATGTTGGTGTGGATGCTGCCATTTTAATGAACCCTCGTGTTTGGGAAGCTTCAGGCCATGTTGGTGGGTTTTCTGACCCATTAATGGACTGTAAACAATGTGGAACACGTCATCGTGCTGATCATTTGATTGAAGCGTTTGATGCGACTGTGAACCCAGCAGGGTGGTCTAACAAGCAGATGGAAGTGTTTATTCAAGAACATGGCATTGCGTGTCCAAAATGTAAAAGCAAAGAATTTACAGAAATTCGTCAGTTTCATTTGATGTTTAAAACGCACATGGGTGTTTTAGAAGAAAAGGGGAATGTGGTTTATTTGAGACCTGAAACGGCTCAAGGTATTTTCGTTAATTTTAAGAATGTCTTAAGAACATCTCGTAAAAAGTTACCATTTGGTATAGGGCAAGTTGGTAAATCGTTTCGTAATGAAATTACACCAGGTAACTTTATCTTTAGAACAAGAGAGTTTGAACAAATGGAACTTGAATTCTTTTGTCAACCTGATAAAGGTGGTGAGTGGTATCAGTATTGGACAGATTATTGCCAACAGTTTTTGGTTGATCTTCATGTCAACAAAGATCATTTGAGAATTCGTCATCATGCTCAAGAGGAATTGTCTCATTATTCAACTGCAACTTGTGATATTGAATATTTATTTCCAATGGGATGGGGAGAACTTTGGGGTATTGCCAATCGGACTGATTATGATTTAAAGCAACACATGATTTATAGTAAAAAAAGTATGGAGTATTTAGATCCAGAAACCAATGAAAAATACATTCCTCATTGTATTGAACCATCACTTGGGCTTAATCGTTTATTTTTAACCGTTCTCTCTGATGCCTATCGTGAAGAAGAAATCAAGGAAGGGGATGTGCGTCAAGTTTTATCTATTCACCCGTTCTTAGCGCCATTTAAAGCTGCAGTGTTACCACTATCTAAGCAATTATCTGACATGGCAAGTGATGTGTTTACAATGTTGTCAAAACACTTTATGGTTGATTATGATGAAGCTGGTAACATTGGGAAACGTTATCGTCGTCAAGATGCTGTTGGGACACCAATGTGTATTACCATTGACTTTGAAACAAGTGTTGATAACTGCGTTACTGTTCGTGATCGTGACACAATGCTACAAGAACGCGTTGCAATTGAGGATTTAGTTACATATATAAACAATAAAATTGCTTTCTAGGAGGGCGTCAGGTGGCAAAAATAAGTCATGATACGATTGAGTCAATTAAAAACCAAGTCGATATAGTTGACGTTATTCGCCATTATATCTCTGTTCAAAAAAAAGGTAAGAATTTTGTTGCAATTTGTCCTTTTCATGCGGATTCAAATCCATCATTATCTATTTCAACAGATAAGCAAATATATAAGTGTTTTGTTTGTGGTGCAGGTGGTAATGTCTTTACTTTTGTTCAAAATTATCAAAAAGTATCATTTGTTGAAGCATTGAAGGTTGTGTCAGATTATGCTGGATTAGATTTGCCTGATTTAAAAACACAAAGTTTTGTTAATCCAATTTATGAAAAGTCAAAGCATTTGTATGAGATAAATGATTTAGTTGCGTCTTATTTTCAATACATTTTGACGACCAGTCAAGGATTGGATGCAATGAACTATTTATCTGATCGACATATGGATAAAGCGCTAATTGATCATTTTAAGATTGGTTATGCGCCAGCAATTCAAACAACAATGTCTTATTTAAATAAGCTTGATAAAACCAATGATTTATTGGATGTTGATTTACTTTACTACAGTAGTCATGGTAATTTGGTGCCTCGATTTATTCACCGACTTGTGTTTCCAATTCAAGATGAGCATGGTTATGTGATTGGATTTAGTGGTCGTTTGATTCAACAACTTGAGGGAGCAAAGTATGTTAATACTTCAGAGACTGTTCTCTTTAAAAAAAATCAAGTGCTCTATCATCTACATCTTGCTAAGCCTATGATTAAAAAAACAGGCATCGTCTATTTAGTTGAAGGATTCATGGATGTGATTGCTTTCTATCGCGCTGGAATTGAACATGTTGTTGCAACAATGGGGACAGCACTAACTAAAGAACACATCCAAAAGATAAAGCGTTATGCAAAAGAAGTAATCATTGTCTATGATGGTGACCGTGCTGGTAAAGAAGCCGCGCTCAAAGCTTTAGAAGCCTTTAGTTCAGTTTCGTTTCCTTGTCATGCAGTAGTGCTTGATGGGCAACTTGATCCAGATGAGTATTTGAATAGGCATGGGCGTGAGAAGTTTATTGAAGCATTGAATACTAAGATGAATATCATGGACTTTTTCTTAGCCCATGAATACAGCAAAATTAATGCAAGTAATCATGATGATTTAAAACAGTTTGCCATTAAAATGATGGGCTATTTAAGTCAATATGGCGATGATTTTGCAATTGATCAATACATTGAGGTCATTTCAAATCTAACCAAATTTAAGGAATCAACGTTAAGGCCTTATTTAAAACAAGTTGCGAAACATGAAGAAGTGATGACTGATTTTATTGTACCAGTTAAGCAAATGGAATCTAAGTATGAACGCGCTGAAAAAGAACTCTTGTTTCGAATGCTACATTTTAAGCGTGCAGCTGACTTGTATCAAAGAGATTTAGGATTTATGTATTTTGATTTAAATAGTCAGGCTGCTAACTTGATTATGGACTACTATGCTAATCATGATACGATGAATACTGCTTTGATGCTCACAAACATTGATGATCAAAGAATGATTGATTTGATTACAAGTATAGAGTTTTACCCATTTGACCCTGCATGGAATGAAACAGTTGTGGTCGAATTGATTCATGTGATTAAAAGATATGCTTTAAAAATGTCTATAGAGGATTTACAACAACAATTACGACAAACGATGAACCAGGAAGAGAAACTAAAGATTGCGATGCAAATTGCTGGTCTTCAAACACAAATAAAGGAGTGAGCGTATGAAAAAGGTATTGCTGAGTCTAGAAGATATTAAAGATAAGATATTAGAAACAAACAAACTTGAAGGTAAAGTTTACATGTATCAGATAACAGACTGGATTGATCATTTGGATCTTGATGATCAAACATTTGAGATGTTAATTGAATATTGCCGTGATAAAGGTGTTCAACTAGTTGAAGAAGATGAAATTGAAGAGATTAAAGAAGAAGACATTCAGATTTCAGGAGATGATGTTGTCATTGAAGATGATTTTGTCTTAGACGATGAGGAAATTGATGAAGAGGAACTTGAAATTGATTTGTATTCTGAGACATTTGACGAAAGCTCAAGTTTATCAAGTAATGTAAAAATTAATGACCCAGTCAAAATGTACCTTAAAGAAATTGGCCGTGTTGATTTGCTTAGTAGTGATGAAGAAGTAGAACTAGCAAAACGTATTTTAGAAGGGGATGATGAAGCTAAGAAACGTTTGGCAGCAGCAAACCTTCGTTTGGTGGTTTCTATTGCAAAACGCTATGTAGGTCGTGGCATGTTGTTCCTTGATTTGATTCAAGAGGGCAATATGGGGCTTATTAAAGCAGTTGAGAAATTTGACTATACAAAGGGATTTAAATTCTCTACATATGCTACTTGGTGGATTCGTCAAGCCATTACACGTGCCATTGCTGACCAAGCAAGAACCATTCGAATTCCAGTTCATATGGTTGAAACCATCAATAAATTAACTCGCATTCAACGTCAACTTGTTCAAGAACTTGGTCGTGATCCTTCTGCAGAAGAAATTGCTGAGAAAATGGAAGGTATGACACCAGAAAAAGTTAGAGAGATTCAAAAAATTGCATTAGAGCCTGTTTCACTTGAAACACCAATTGGTGAAGAAGATGACTCACATTTAGGTGACTTTATTGAAGATAAAGATGCAATGTCACCAAGTGACTATGCAGCAAATGAATTGTTAAAAGATGAACTCAATGAAGTGTTGCTTGAATTAACAGATCGTGAGGAACAGGTTCTTCGTTTACGCTTTGGCTTGATTGATGGTAGAACGCGTACCCTTGAAGAAGTGGGAAAAGAGTTTAATGTCACCCGTGAACGTATCCGACAAATAGAAGCAAAAGCTTTACGCAAACTAAAGCATCCATCACGTTCTAAACGTTTACGTGACTTTTTAGATACATGATAAAATTATCGAAACGTTTATCTAAAATAGCTGAATTGGTTCCTACTGGAACTATCTTAGCAGATATCGGTACGGATCATGGTTATTTACCAATTTATCTCATTGAGCGTGGTTTGATTGTGCATGCTTATGCATGTGATGTTAATCTAGAACCTTTAAAGAGTGCTATGAAACATATTTCAGACTACCAAATTTTAAACATTGATTGTCTACTTGGCTCAGGGCTAATGCCAATTGAAGGAAAATATGTTGATGTTGTCACCATTTCTGGAATGGGTGGTGCACTTATTAAAACCATTCTGGAAGATGCAATGGATTATTTAATGAGACATAAACCTATGTTGATTATACAACCTAATGTTGGTGCTGCGACTGTAAGACGCTTATTAAAACAAATGAATTATCAAATCATTCATGAAACGATTGTGTTTGAACGAGGTAAATTTTACCCAATTATTCAAGCCCAGGCAACAAACTGTCAATTGGTTTATAATGATTTAGAGTTGATGTTTGGTCCCATATTACTTTATAGCACTGACTTTATTGTCGGAGAGTTTTTTAAAGATTGGATTAAATCGCAAGAACGCATTCTAAAAGCTATTACGGATGACGTTAAAAAACAAAAAATTGAAGATGCATTGGCTGCAGTTAAAACCATTCGATATGAAGGGAATAAGTCATAATGTATCTTTTTTTTCTTGCCGCGTAAGTAATTATTTTCATTTTATGTTACATATGCTATAATAATCACAAAGGAGAGGTATTATGGCAAAAAAAATAAATTCATTAGACTATGTATTAGCCTATGAAGAACTCAAATCATTGCAACAAACTTATGGACACCATTATCAAATGTCATTAGAGGTTTTAAAAGCTAAGATTCATCGGGAGTTCCATTATTTAAGAAAACCTGTTGAACCAATGCGTCCAAGTTCACCTTTAAGACCATCACTACACGATTTTGGTGCACCTTATGAATGGTTTCAATGGTTGTTTACAGTCATTAAAATCGTCTTTTCATTGCCAGTTATGACAGCCCAATTATTTAAAAGCTTTTTGATGCGTATCATTGTATTTGCAGTGTTAGCAACTATTTGTTATTTATGGATTCCATCAATTTTGATTGGTTCATTAATGAGTTTACCAATCATTGGATTTGCTCAAATGACTGCAAATAATTTAACGATGGCTTTGTTTTTGACTTTTTTAAGAGCAGGCTTAAACTTGATGATTTTGACTTTGCTAGTCTTGATTGGTCTTGGTGTATTTAAATATATTTATTTACTTCAATCAACTAAAGTGAGACAAGCTCGTTATGACATGTGTGTTGAACACTATCATCAATTACTTGTTGACTATCCAAATCAACTAAAAGCATGGGAATCAAAATTATCATTGCTTAATCAACTGATTGAATCAGAACGAGATGAATTGTTACTTAAAAGTGCTAAATGTAGAGCATTATTGAATGACATCCCAGTTGCTTATCAAACTGACGAATTGATGGATTATTTGAAGTTTGGTGCTAAAACACGTTATGCAACTGTTGCTGATTTAGTCAAAGCACTTGAACAACGTCAACAAGAACTTGATCTTCAAGCAATTGAAGAAGAAAAAGAACGCATTAAACAAAAAGAATTGGAAAAAGAGCTTGAAGCTCAAAGAAAAAAAGAAGTAAAGGAAAAAGTTGAAGCGGAAGTTGTAGAAAAACAAGATGCTGAAGAAGATTTAAAAGAAGAAGATAAACAAGATTCTGATGATGATTCAAAAGAAGAAAAACAAAAAGATGCATAAATTGTCTTGAGTTGTTTGTTAGGGATTAATTTCTAATTGTCGAAATTAATCTTTTTTTTATTGTGTTCAATGGACTAGTTGATAAAAAAGCACCAATCATTCCTATAAAATGACAGGTGCAAGACTAAATAACTTATTTTCTTGGTTTATCAATGCGACTTAGAACTTGTTGCTTGGCTTGTACTTCAAATGAGTCATCAAGTTGTGTCATATGTACATTGATACCACGGTTTTCACATGCAACTTTAAGAAGATGATCAGCAAATTCAGGATTTTTTGCAAGTAAAGGACCATGCATGTAAGTACCGTAAGTGTTTTTATAAATAAAACCATCATAACCAGTTCCACCATTTCCATAACCATGGATGACTTTACCAAGTGGTTGTAAATCATTGATGATTGTTTCACCAGCATGATTTTCAAATCCAACAAGCAAACCAAACGGACTTTCTATTGCTAAGTCACCAATACCACGAGTTTTAGCAGCAACTGTTTCGATTGGCAAAAGATTAAGACCAGGAACTCTAACGCCATCTTGATTCAAATAGAATTGACCAAGTAGTTGAAATCCCCCGCATATGGCAATCAATACTTTTCCAGCTTCAATATAGTGCCCCAATGCAACTTGTTTATCACCAACTAAATCAGTTGCCACAATGGTTTGTTCAAAATCTTGTCCACCACCAAATAATACGATATCATAAAGCTTTTCATCAAATGTATCATTTAAGCTAACATGTTTGACTTCAACATCAATACCACGTTGTTTCGCACGATAGACAAGCACTTTAATGTTTCCTACATCGCCATAAGAATTTAATAAATCAGGATAGAGATGACAAATTGTTAATTTCATAATTACCTCCACTCATCCAAAATAAGTTTCTTTTGTACTAAAAAACGTCTAAAGCTTGTCATTGCGGTGTATGTCCAATACAAGTCGATACAATCATGTGGCATCAAATTGATTGCTTCAAGTAATGCTTCATCATCTTGAATAACCTGAGTGACATGGAAATCATCAATCTTTAAGCGAATTGCCATATCATAAGCTCTCAAACCAGAGGTAATGATGTGACCACTGGATAGATGCTTTAAGTGTTCTAATTGAACATCAAATAGCCATGATACATCAATACCATCAGCATATTGATCGTTGATCATAAAAATACTGTCATGTATTTGGTCGTCTAGATTAGCATTTGCAATTGATTGGTTAAATCCAGCAGGATTCTTGATTAAATAAAAAGTAATGGTTTTATTTCCGATTGTTAAACGCTGTTGGCGGCCAAACTTAGCATTAAATGACTTTAAGGATAAGGCCATATCATCAAGCTTAACACCAAGTAAATGCGACATTGTAATGGATGCAATCGCATTGTAGATGTTGTACATACCAGTCACTTCAATTTCAAACATGTGTTGATTGACACTAAAGATAGAAGATTGGCTTGTCATCTTTTCAATTGTTTCAACACTTTGATACAAAGCAGGTCTTTTATTACCACAAGAGCAGTAGTAATCTCCTAATTGAGCATAATTTAAATGATGATAATGAAGTGGTTGATGACAAAGTTTACAAAACGAGGAGTCAATATTTGTTTCTTTTGTAACACCATAACGATTTGACTCAACACCAAAATAATGAATCTTATTGGGTACATCAAGGTGATTGAAAATCGGATCATCACCATTTAAAACCAATGTCATGTTTGGTGCTTGTAAAACACCTTCAAGAATCAATGAAAGGGTCTTAGTTACTTCACCATAGCGATCTAATTGATCACGAAATAGATTGGTAATCAATAAATAATTAGGTTCAAATGCTGCCGTTACATGTTTAAAAGAAGCTTCATCTACTTCAATGATGGCGTATTGATGTTTTTGACTATAGTTCTCAATAAATGTACTGGTAATGCCTTGAATCATGTTTGCACCCGATTCATTAGAAAAAACAGTATGCGAAGCATCCTTAAGTATCTTTGTAATCATTGAAGTTGTGGTTGATTTACCATTTGTTCCAGTAATACAAATCGTTGTTACATTGCTCGAAAGATGCGTCAAAAGATGAGGATCAATCATTAAAGCAACACGACCAGGTAACGTTGTCCCAGAACGGCCAAATAGTTTAAGCATTTGTTTGGTTGATTTAGAGCCAAACAAAGCAAGTTTCGTTTTTAATTTCATCTCAAACCTCCGTCCCCATTATAACATAAAACCAGTTGCCGTGGGAGTGACAACTGGTGTTTTTTTATTTTGTTGAATAGTCTTTGAAATAGTCTTGGATGTGAATGACAGGTGTTCCTTTATCACCACTACCACTCATTAAATCACAAAGTGAACCAATTAAATCTTGGTATCTTCTAGGTGTTGTTCCTTCATCAAAACTTCTCTCATTGGTTTCTTTGTTTTGAATCATTTCAAGCATTGCAGCCTGTTTTTCATCACCAGAAAGATGACTTAAGTGTTGATCAGCAACAAACTTAAACTTAATTTCACTTGGTTGTCCACTTAAACCAGATGTAAAACCAGGACTCACAACAGGATCTGCAAGTTCCCAAATGCCACATACTGGATCTTTGAAACCACCATCTCCATAAACAAGTACCTCTACTGTTTTACCTGTTTGCTCAAAAAACAAACGTTGTACTTTCTCAACAAAAGAGAATGCATCACGAGGGAATAATTTTAACTGATTGTCTGATGACAAGTTAGAACCAAGTAACCCATATTGTTCATTGTAACCACTCTTATTAACAGGTTTATTTAAAATATCATCAAGTGAATACACTTTTTTAGCACCGGCATGCAATAGACGTTTTTTAGTACGTTTACGCTCATGAATATCAGCATTGATTACATATGGCGTAATCTTTAAAATATCCTTTGGATGATTCGAAAAATACACATCAATCGTGGGAGCAACTGATTTGTATAGTTCAACATAATTAACACCAGTAAAAGGGTGATTAATCGGACCAAATTGTGCTGTGAACTCTGCTTCTGTAAAAAACGTTTGGTCACTTTCATTTTCATAAAAACGATCTAAATCAACAAGTGGATTGCCCACCTCATCTTGTGGATAGGTCATTAAAATAGAAAGCTTTTTAGTGCCTTTTGCAATGCCTTTTAAAATGTTTAAAAAGCGATTACGAGACGTAATTGGAAACACCAATCCAACATGTTCATCACCAAACTTTGATTGAACATCAAATGCAATGTCATCAATCGTAGCGAAATTAGACTGAGCTTTTGCGACAATGGCTTCAGTAATCCCAATGACATCACGATCCTTAATGTCATATTGATGTTCTTGTGATGCCTTTAAGACATGTTCTACGACGATGCTTGCTAAATCATCTTGAGGCTCAATAATAGGTAAGACAATGCCTCTAGCAGTGGTACCAACAGTTTTAATCATGTACATCCTCCTTTGTTTACGTAAATCATTATAAAACAATTGATAATATAAGTAAAATTGATTATACTTATATTAGTTATAAAATTACATTATGGAGGTTTTATTATGGATGCCATGTTTTCATCTTACTATACATTTTATGCTGTTTTAAAATGTGGGAGTATGTCAAAAGCAGCAAAAGAGCTTTATATATCACAACCCGCTATTTCAATGTCCATTTCTAAATTAGAACAAGCACTTGGTTATCAACTCTTAATTCGTAATTCTAAAGGTGTTATGCCAAGTCAACAAGGGGCTGTTTTGTATAAGTATTTAACACAAGCATTTGAACTTATTGATCAAGCACAACTAGAGATTGATCGTATCCTAGATTTAGAAATTGGTGAAATTACAATCGGTGCAAGTGACACACTCAGCAGTGCTTACTTACTTCCTTATTTAGAGCGATTCAACAAACAATACAAAGACATTAACATTAAAGTCACCAATCGAACATCAAATGAAACCATTCGTCTACTTAAAGAAGGGGTTGTCGATATCGGTTTTATCAACTTACCTTTTGAAGATGAATCCATTGAAGTAGTAGAATGTTTAGCTGTCCATGATATTTTAGTTGGTGGCACTGATTTTGAATACTTAAGTAAAACAGGCGTTACCATTCAAGAACTTAATCAGTATCCATTTTTAATGCTTGAGGGACTCAGTCATACTCGCAAATACATTGATCAATACGCTAATGCCAATCAAATCCAATTATATCCACGCATCGAACTAGGTAGTCTAGACTTACTATGTGAATTTGCTCGCATTAACCTAGGATTATCTTTTGTTATTAAGGAATTTGCACAAGCTAGTATTGATGAAAAACAACTATTTGAAATTCCATTAACACCACGCATTAAACCTCGAAGTATTGGTCTTGTTTACCTAAAAAACTTTTCTATGACCAATGCTGTTAAACGCTTTATTGAAATGATTGAACTAGGCAATAAGTAGCCAATATGGTATAATTAAAAAGAGGTGACGCATGAAAAACGAATTGAAACTTATATGTTTAAAGAAAATACCCAAGACAACAAAAAGCAAAGACCGATTAAATTATGGTAGTTTTGGTAGTGTTGTCGGAATCATCACCAATATCTCATTATTTGGATTTAAGTTTTGGATTGGTATGATAACAGGGAGTATGTCAATACGAGCGGATGCATTCAATAATCTATCTGATACAGGGACATCTGTGATATCTTTTTTCTCTTCCAAAGTATCGGCTAAACCAGCTGACGCGGATCACCCTTATGGACATGGAAGATTTGAATATGTAGCAACCCTTGGTGTTTCTTTTGTTATCTTAATGATCGGTTATAACTTATTCATGGAATCGATTCAAAAAATCATGAACCCACAACCTTTGATTTTTTCAATACCTGCACTTGTGGTTGTTGTAGCATCCATTTTAGTTAAAATATGGCTTAGTTTGTTTCAAAAAAACTTAGGAGAGACAATCCAAGCGCCAGCGTTTATTGCCATATCTAAGGATAGTCTATCAGATGTAATTGTGACGAGTGCAACACTGATTTCTTTGATTGTGTCAACATTTAGTTCACTTCCAATTGATGGTTTTATGGGCCTTGTGGTTTCTTTTTTTGTTTTGAAATCAGGTTTTGAAGTTGCCATGAATGCGACACAAATGATTATTGGCGAAAAACCAGATGACGCGTTAATAGAACAACTAGAAGCCATTGTTTTAAGCCATGAACGTATTCTTGGCTATCATGATCTTGTGGTTCACAACTATGGACCTAATCGCTTTTTAGCGAGTGTTGATGTAGAAGTAAATGCCAATGAAACGTTAATTGAAATTCATGATTTAATTGATCAAATTGAAAAAAAAGCATTAAAAGAAGCCAACGTTATGATGACCATTCACATTGATCCACTTGCAATTGATGATCAGGAAACAAGCGACATGTTGAGCTTGGCTACAACATTATTACTAGCTTATGATCAAACAATGAAACTACATGATTTTAGAATTGTAACCAGACATGAAAAGCGATATGTGACATTTGATATAGATGTGTCGTGTGCATATAAACAAAGCAATCGAGAATTAAAAGAGATGATTAAAGCTTATTTTGAGCAACATCAGTTTCCTTATGAAGTGGATGTCTTTATTGATAGAGGGTATTTATAAAGATAAAGAAATGGCTTGGAAAAATGTTGTAGATACATTTAGTGAAGGGCAATGACACGAAAAAGATTTGTATTTACAAGTGAGTTTGTTTTCTTCTTAACATCACCCTATGAAATCTAAGTAAGTTATGGCAGCATGTATGGCATTGTTTATACAGATGGTGCAAATGGCTGTAACTAACTTGAAACAATCTAACAAGATATAGCGGGTGAATATTTAAAAAACAAAGAAGTAACGAATTGCTTGATTGATTATTTTGCTAAAACTTACATTATTTAATATGAATTGACACACATTATTTTAGTAGAGAGGATGGTTGTATGAGTGCAACAAAAAATGAACAATCAGTTGCCATACAGTGGTTTCCTGGTCATATGGCCAAAGCAAGAAACCAAATTGAGGATAAGTTAAAACTTGTGGATGTTGTGATTGAGTGCTTGGATGCACGTATTCCTATCTCAAGTCAAAATCCAATGCTTCAAGTTATTACCAAACAAAAACCAAAGCTAATTATTTTAACCAAAGATGATTTAGCAAATAAACAAGCAACAAGTAAATGGATTAAAGTTTTATCTAGTGAGTTTGTTCATGTTATTGCACTGGATTTAAAAAAAGATCGTGTGTATGAAAAAATCAAACAAGCAACAGACGATTTATTAAAGGAAAAACGAGAAAGAGAAGCCAAACGAGGGATGAAACCACGACCTACAAGGGCAATGATTGTGGGTATACCAAATGTTGGTAAATCAACTTTAATTAATGCCCTGTCAAAAAAAAGAGTGGCAAATGTTGGTAACATTCCAGGTGTTACAAAAGCACAACAGTGGCTTCGCATAACCAAGGATTTTGAATTGCTTGATACGCCAGGTATTCTATGGCCACGTTTTGAAGATCAAGAAGTAGCCCTTAAACTAGCGCTCATTTCAGCGATTAAAGATCATCATTTTGATCGTGTTCAAGTCATTGATTTTGGCATAAAACTGATGTCAGATATTGCACCTGAACAAGTCATGGAGCGATACATGGTTGCTTATGAAAAACCAATTGAAGTTTGGCTTGAAAAAGTTGCGATAAAACTTAATATGACATCTAATCTAGGGGTAGATATGGAACGTGTAGAAGCTTATGTTTTAAAGGATTTACAAGATGGCCGTATGGGGCGCATGACATGGGATATTCAAGATGATGCATGAATTTGAAGGCCCACTATGGTCTAATGGCGCTGCTTTTATCATCGGTATTGATGAAGCTGGAAGGGGACCAATTGCAGGCCCTTTAGTTGTAGCCGCGGTGGTTTTGCCAAAGTGGTACCATCATCCTATTATTAATGATTCTAAAAAGTTATCAGCTAAAAAGCGAGAACAATTATTTGATGTGATTATTAGTGATGCGATTGCTTATCACATTGAAATCATTGAACCCAGTGTCATTGATCAAGATAATATTTATCAAGCGACAAAAAAAGGCATGGAGCGTTGTGTTGAACAATTGGGTTTATCATTAACAATCGACCACGTTTTAACAGATGCGATGCCAATTAACTATGATGCTCATACAGCCATTATTAAAGGTGATACATTATCCATTTCAATTGCAGCAGCAAGTATCCTTGCAAAAGTGACTAGAGATCGCATCATGCAGGATTATGCTTGTCTTTATCCTCTTTATGGGTTTGAAAAGCATAAAGGCTATCCCACAAAACAACATTGTCAAGCAATTATGGATCATGGCATTACAATGATTCATCGCCATTCATTTGAACCAGTTAAATCGTATGTTAAGAATCTTAAATGATTCTTTTTTTAAAGGAAAGATTGAAAACATGTCGTAATAATAGTGGGTGAGAAGATGCAAGAAGACATTTTGTTTTATTCGTTGAAATATGCCGGTAATTATCAACAAATATCGCAAGCACTAAAAAATAATGAAGCAATTGATTCAATTTTATTTGACAAACTCAAAAAAAGATGTCAAAGTAATTACGTTGTCATAACACAAGAAAATTATCCAAAAGTGTTTTATGACTTGAAAAACCCACCTTTTGTAGTGTATTATTATGGCAATATCCAATTAGCTAGTCAAGAAACAATTGGTATTATTGGTACAAGACACCCAAGTGATCATGGTAAACACATGTGCGATGTATTGGTTCATTCGCTTAACCCTAAGTGGGTGGTTGTCAGTGGTTTGGCGATAGGCATTGATAGTCTGGCTCAACGTTACGCTCAAGAAAGTGGCATGGATGTGGTTGCAGTATTGGGTAGTGGCATTGATTATTGTTACCCAAAAAGCAATCAAGACTTATATCAAGCCCTTAAAAAACAAGGGTTAGTAATCAGTGAATACCCATTTGACACAAAACCTTTACCCTATTATTTTTTATGGCGTAATCGGCTTGTTGCTGCACTTTCTAATCGTTTATTGATTATTGAAGCTAAAACAAGAAGTGGTACTATGTCAACTGCAACCTATGCGTTAGAACTAGGAAAAGATATTTATTGTGTGCCTGGTTGTGTTGAGATGTCAAGTGGTTGTCATCAGTTAATTAAAGAGGGCGCATATTTATGCGATTGTGTTAATGATTTAATCTAGGAGGTTGTTATGAAAAAATTACTCATTGTAGAATCACCATCAAAATCAAAAACAATTGAACAGTACTTAGGAAGTGACTTTAAAGTACTCTCTTCAAAAGGACATGTTCGTGATTTGGCAACATCTGGTAAGGGTGGTTTAGGTGTCGATGTTGATACTGATTTTACTGCGCACTATGTTGTTAGTAAAGATAAAAAAGCTGTAGTAAAAGAACTAAAAGCAGCTGTTAAAGAAGCAGATGAAGTTTATCTTGCGACTGACCCTGACCGTGAAGGAGAAGCAATTTCTTGGCACTTGGCACAACTTCTTGATTTACCAGTGGATATCGATAACCGTGTTGTGTTCAATGAAATTACCAAGGATTCAGTGATTGAGGGCATGAAACATGCGCGTAAAATTGACGGTAATCTTGTTAAATCTCAAGAAACAAGACGTATTTTAGATCGTATCATAGGGTTTAAACTTTCTAAGTTACTTCAAAATAAAATAAAATCAAAGTCAGCAGGTCGTGTTCAATCGGTGGCATTGAAACTGATTGTTGATCGTGAACGTGAAATTGCAGCATTTGTTCCAGAAGAATATTGGGAGATTACGGCTTATTTTAATGAAGCAAATGTAGAGTTTAAAGCAAAGCTAGTCAAACATAAGAATAAGAAACTAGAGATACATAACGTTGATGAAGCAACTGCAATCATGAATCAACTTACCTCGTCATATCAAGTTGAATCCATTCAACTAAAAGATAAGAAACGTTCATCAAAGTTGCCATTTATTACATCAACACTGCAACAAGAATCAAGTTCCAAACTTGGATTTAATGCTAGAAAAACAATGCAAGTCGCTCAAAAGCTTTATGAAGGGATTGACTTGAAAGATGAAATTGTTGGGTTAATCTCGTATATGCGTACTGACTCGACTCGTTTAAGTCCAGTTTTTGTTGAAGAAACAAAACATTATATTGAAGATAAATACGGCAAACAATATGTTGGTAAAGTTAAACAGGCAAAAGCAAAAGATAATGTTCAAGATGCCCATGAAGCCATCCGCCCAACAAGCATTCATCGTACACCAGAGAGCGTTAAGCCATTTTTAAGTCCTGATGAGTTCAAGTTGTACCGTTTGATTTATTATCGTACACTTGCTTCTTTAATGAGTGATGCTTTGATGGCAACAACTCAAGTTGTTTTAGAAAATCAAGATTATCAATTCAATGCAAATGGCAGTACCATTAAATTTGATGGGTATTTAGTTGCTTATAGTGATTATGAAAAAGTTGGCGATGAATTGTTGCCAACATTAACTGAGAAAACAACGCTAGAAGCAAATAAAACAGAGCCAACACAACATTTCACTAAAGGACCAAGTCGCTATACTGAACCAAAACTGATCAAAGCAATGGAAGAGCTTGGCATTGGTCGTCCAAGTACTTATGCACAAACCATTGATACAATTAAAGCAAGAAGCTATGTTGACTATCAAGATAAACAATTTAGTCCTACTGAACAAGGATTTCTAACAAGTGACAAGCTAAATGAACATTTTAGTGATCTCATTAATGTTGAATACACGGCTAAAATGGAAAACGAATTGGATGTGATTGCTGAAGGGCAAGAAGATCATGTGGCTGCTTTAAGAGAGTTTTATACACGTTTTGAGAAAATGGTTGAAGAAGCTTATGAAAAGATGGAAAAGATTGAACCGGTTAAGACTGGGGAGGCTTGCCCGAAATGTGGCCATGACCTAGTTATTAGAAAAGGTCGTTATGGTGATTTTGTTGCGTGTAGTAACTTCCCTGAATGTGACTATATCAAGCCAGAAGATGGTATTGGAGAACCAACAGGGGAAGATTGTCCTGAGTGTGGAAGCCCAATGATTTATAAGAAAGGTCGTTTTGGTAAGTTTGAAGCATGTAGTAATTATCCAACATGTAAGTACATTAAAAAAACAAAACAAGAATATCCTAAACCAAGTGATGAGATATGTGATAAGTGTGGTAGTCCGATGGTTATTAAAAGAGGACGTTATGGCGAGTTTTTAGCTTGTAGTGATTACCCAACTTGCAAAAACATCAAAAAGATTGTACAATAGGCACCATATGAAAGAGGGGATTAAAGTGACAGAATTAGAACAATTACATCAGTATCAACAAACATTCATTGATTATCGTTATGCACTAGGTATGATTTCTTGGGATATTCATACCCATTTAAATCCAAATGCAATGCCTCAATTAGCGCAAAGTATGTCTACTTTACAAAGGCTATACTTAGATTCTTTTTATTCACCTGAGTTTGAAGCGTTGATTGAATCGTTATCATCGCAAACTTTAGGTGAAGTGGATGCCATGCTTGTTAAGAAACTTAAAAAGGAATTAGATAAGACAAAAATGGTGCCTAAAGAGTTGATGATTGCGTTATCGAAGTTGCAGTCACAAGGAGAAGCAATTTGGGTTAAGGCAAAAAAAGAAAATGATTTTAAATCATTTGCACCATTTTTAAAAGAGTTTATACAATTAAAAAAAGAAATCATTGAACATCGTAATGTCAACAACATGTTACCTTATGATATTATCTTAGACGATTTTGAAGAAGGATTAACGGTTCAACGCGCCAATGCTTTTTTTGATGAGTTAAAAAAAGGGCTTGTGCCACTTATTCACAAAATAAAAGAACAACCTAGATTTAACCATCCATTTATGGTTGATACATACAGCATTGACGGTGAACGAGAAATCAGTGAATACTTATTGAAACATATCACATTTGATCTAACAAGAGGTCGTATTGGTGAAACAGAACATCCTTTTTGCTCAGGTCTAAATTGTAACGATGTTCGTCTTGCAACACATTATCATGCAAACAACTTGATGGGTTCTATTTTTGGTATCATTCATGAAGGTGGGCATGGTTTGTATGAACAAAATCGTCGAGAAGATATTGCCAATACACTTCTTAATGGTGGTGCATCATTTGGTATTCATGAATCGATTTCACGTTTTTATGAAAATATGTTGGGTCGTCAACCGGCATTTTGGGAACCAATTATGCCAACTTTAAAGCGTATCTTTCCACAGTTTGAATCTGTTTCAATGAAAACCTTTGTTGAAGGAATCAATGAGTCAAAACCTTCATTAATACGTATTGAAGCCGATGAACTAACTTACTCACTTCATATCATGATTCGATACGAAATTGAAAAAATGATCTTCAATGAAGATTTAGACTTAGATACACTACCAGAAGTATGGAATGAAAAGGTAAAAGAATATTTGGGATTGGATGTACCAAGCGACAGTGTTGGGGTACTTCAAGATACTCACTGGGCAAGTGGTCTATTTGGTTATTTCCCTTCTTATGCTATTGGAAGTGCCAATGCAGCTCAAATTTATCAAGCCATGAACAAAGATATGAATATTGAGGAAGTGCTCAAATCAGGTGATTTAAATCCTATCCGTGAGTGGTTGTATGAGCGTATCTTCCAATATGGAGAATTGAAAACAGCTGATGAAGTCATGATTGAAGCAACAGGAGAATTATTAAATCCGCAATACTATATTGATTATCTAGTTTCAAAGTATGCGACACTGTATCAATTGTAAACTGTAACCACAAAAGTGGTTGCTTTTTAAAAGATGGAATTGTTTCCATGAATTAATGCTTAACACCAATCAAAAATAATAGTATGATATAAATGAAATGGTTTACATAAGGAGGGAATTTATGAAACAAGCAGGCGTTTTAATGTCAATATCATCATTACCATCAAAGTATGGCGTTGGTGATTTAGGTCCAGCTGCCTATCAATTTGTTGACATGCTTAAACATGCTCATGTGCATGTATGGCAAATACTACCTTTTAATCGCTTGGGGTACGGTAATAGCCCATATCAAACGTATTCAAGTATTGCTGGTGATGAATTGTTTATCAGCTTAGATTTAATGGTTCAGGATGGTCTTTTATCTAATTCGGATTTAACGTATTTTAATGAAGCATCAACGCATGTTGATTATGATGGTGTTCGTCACTTTAAGGAGACATATTTTAAACAAGCATTTAAGCAATTTAAATCATCATTTAGTCAATTTAAACAAGACTATGAGACTTTTATTCAAGAAAATAATTGGGTGAAGCATTATGCAGTATTTGTCGCTTTTAAAAAAGCAAATGAGCTTCGTTCTTGGATTGAATGGCCATTACCATTTAAACAATGGATTAATGATAAAAAAATGGATTTAGCGCCATATCAAGATGAAATTGATTATCAATTGTTTTTACAATTTATGTTTTACAAACAATGGTTTGCATTGAAGTACTATACCAATCAATTAGGCATCTCTATTATGGGTGATATTCCATACTATGTTGGTATCGATTCAATTGACTGTTGGGAAAATCAAGAAAACTTTCTATTAAATGAAGATGGTCATCCTTGGTTTATTGCGGGTGTACCACCTGACTATTTTTCGGATACCGGACAACGATGGGGGAATCCAATTTATAACTGGGACTTTATGAAAGAAGATGGGTTTAAGTTTTGGATCAATCGTTTGGGATTGAATACAAAAGTATTTGATGTCATTCGTATAGACCACTTTAGAGCATTTGATACTTATTGGAAAATTCCGGCAAGTTGTCCAACAGCCATAGAAGGTGAGTGGATTGAAGCACCCGGTTATGCGTTCTTTGATCGTTTGTTTGAGATTTATCCAACCATTAAAGTTGTGGCTGAAGACTTGGGTGATATGAGACCTGAGGTGGGGGAATTAAGAGATCATTATCATTTTGCTGGGATGAAAATTGTTCAATTTACTTTTGATCCTAATGAAACAAATAATGATTTTGAAGATCGAGAAAACATGATTATTTATACTGGCACCCATGATAACCAAACCATTCTTGGTTGGTTTGAAAGTCAGGATGAAGAAACCCAAAAAGCAACCATTGAATTTTTATCCCAACAAGGTTATACTGGTACCTTTAATGAACAAATGATCCAATACACACTTGATAGCATTGCATCATTGGCAGTGATTCCAACACAGGATCTTCTTGGATTGGATGACAAGGCGCGTATGAATGTACCAGGTACGATTGGAAGCCCTAATTGGGAGTGGAAACTTAAAGATTTTGAAGCACTCAAAGAAGCCATGGTTCAATTTGATGCCATGATCACACAAAGTGAGAGAACACTATGAATTTAAGCGCTATTTATCATCGTGCAACTGAACCATATTGTTATGCACTAGATGAGGAAATATTGATTGTTCAAATTCAAACAGGTCATGATGTTAAAGATGTTAAGGTTGTTTGTGGTGATCCCTTTGAGGGTGGTATTCTAGGTGGTAATTGGACTTGGGAAGGGCAACAAATTGATCAGGTTGGTGTTAAAACATTGGCGCATCATAAATGGTGGACGTTTAAATTAACGCCACCTTTTAAACGCTGTAAGTATTATTTTAAGCTTATCTCACAAAATGAAACCATGTTCCTACTTGAGGATGGTTTCATGTCTTCCTTTGAATTTGAGCATCAGACGTCATTGAAACAGTTTTTTACTTTTCCTTGGCTAAACCCAAGTGATGTTAACAAAACGCCACAATGGGTCGAAGACACCATTTGGTATCAAATTTTTCCTGATCGGTTTGCTTCAAAAGACAATCCACATACCAATTTAAAAAAATGGCATCATGGTAAAGTAACCAATTTTGAGGTTTATGGTGGCAATCTAAAAGGGATAACTGACAAACTTGATTATCTTCAAAACTTAGGGATTAATGGTTTGTACTTAACGCCAATATTTAAAGCAGGTGCCATTCATAAATACGATACCATTGATTATTATGAAGTAGACCCAATGTTTGGTTCAACACAAGACTTACAAGAACTTGTTAAGCAAGCACATCAAAGAAACATTCGTGTCATGCTTGATGGTGTTTTTAATCATACAAGTCGTTTGTTTTTTGCTTGGGAGGATATCCTTAAACATGGTAAAGACTCAAAGTATTATGACTGGTATTTTATCAATCAATTTCCTTTTAGCGATCACCTACCTACTAAGAAAGGTGATTACTTTAGTTTTGCTTTTGCTGATAATATGCCAAAACTTAACACCAATCATCCAGATGTGATTGCTTATTTGCTTGATGTCACAAAGTATTGGATTGAAACATTTGACATTGATGGTTTAAGATTAGATGTTGCAAATGAACTCTCACATCAGTTTAATAAACAATTAAGACGATTAACCAAGCAAATGAAACCAGACTTCTTTATTTTAGGTGAGATTTGGCATGATGCACTACCTTGGCTTAGAGGCGATGAATTTGATTCAGTGATGAACTATCCACTGACAAATGCAATCCAAAATTTTTGGCTGAATCAGCAAATGACGGCTAGGGTACTTGCGACGCATATCGATACATGCTTCATTCAATACATGGCACAAACAAGCCGCGTTCTTTTTAATCTATTAGATTCGCATGATACACAAAGATTGATTAACTTGGTTGCATTTGATTCGTCAGTTTTTTTAGCACAACTGACTTTGTTAATGGCTATGCCTGGCACACCTTCACTCTATTATGGAACAGAGATTGCCTTAGAAGGGGGACATGATCCAGATTGTAGACGTTGTATGCCTTGGGATCAATTAAAAGATCCTGGTAAACAAACCATCTATGCATTTGTTTCTAAGCTCATTTTATTACGTAAACAACACATTGCACTTAGAAGCCTCGATTTAGTCTTTGAAGATTCAATTCATGATCGTCTTATTACGTTGAATAAATATTCAGATCATGAATCAATTCGTATTTTAATCAATGCAACCACTGAGTTTGTCGATTATCAACCAATTAATTGTTTATTAAGCCATCAATTTCAAGATCAACTAATAAGTCCTGGTGGTATTGTCATTGATTTAATTCGCTAACAACCAACTTATTGGTTGTTTTTTTGCACACAATGGTTTATACATGTCGCTTTTCTATTTTATCTTTGTGATAAAAGGTAAATGAACATAAAAAAAGTTAAAAACTTCTTGTAAGTGCTTGCAGAAAACGATTTCCTATGCTATACTCTCCTTGTAAGCGTTACAAAATAAAGAGGAGGAAGAATATGAAGAAGTTTTTAGTTTTAATGTTAGCATCTGTTCTTGTTTTATCAGCTTGTGGGACATCAAGCAAAAAGAAAGAATTAACCATTGCAGTAGAGGAAGATTATCAAGCTTATTTTACTGAATTGGCAAAAGAGTTTACAAAAGACAAAGATTATACAATCAAAGTTGTTTCAACTAAAATGACTGATTTACTAGACGCACTTCCAACGCAAAAAGGTAATTCAGCTGACATCTTCATGATGCCAAATGATCGTATTGGTGATTTAGCAAATCAAAAATTGATTAAATCACATAGCATTGCTTTAACTGATTATTCATCAATTGCACAAGAAGCTGCAAAATATGAAGGTGCAAATTACATCCTTCCAATGTCTGCAGAAACAACGTTATTGATTTATAACACAGACAAAGTAACTGAACAACCAAAAACATTAAAAGAAATTGACCCTAAAGATTGGGCAGCTAAATTCACAGATTTCTATTTTGCAGCTGGTATGTTCCATGGATTTGGTGCTGAAATATTTGAAGGAAATGATCCAACTAAAGTAGGTCTTAGTACACCTGAAGCAGTTAAAGCTGGAGAAGCAATCAAATCATTATATGCAAGTGGTGCAAACCATTGGTCATTAATGAAAGATGATTCAATTGCTTATGACACTGCGATGAATGCTTTCAAAAATGGCGAAATCAAATATGTAATCAATGGTCCTTGGGCTCTTGCAGATATTGAAAAAGCTGGTGTTAAATTTGATGTAATGCCAATTCCTGCATGGGATGAAGCAACTGGTTACAAACCACTTGTTGGTACTAAAGGTTTAACTATCAATGCTTATAGTACATTCACTGCTGAAGCAGAAGAGTTCTTGAAATTTGTTGGTACTAAAGAAAATGCATCAAAATGGCATGAAATGACTAAAGAAGTAAGTCCACACACTGGTGTTACTTATGAAAAAGGATCTGTTTATGCGACAATCTTTGAAGCAACAACAAAAGGTGTAAGTATGCCAAATGTACCTGCATTTACAAAAGTATGGGTACCAATGGCAGATGCACTTAAACAAATTGCTAGTGGGCAAGATGTTCAAAAATCTTTAGAAGCTGCAACAACAACAATTACAAACGATATTGCTGCAATGAAATAAAACCAATAGAACACTATTAAGTGTTCTATTTCTTAAAGGGGGTACTTATGAATCAACAGGTCATCTTTGCTTTATCATTATTTATCCCAGGTTTAGGACATGCACTCATCAAGCGCTGGCGTTTAGCGCTTGCTGGGTTCATTGTTTTTGCTTTGGAACTCGCTTCATTCTTTTTATTTATCTTGCCTAACTTTCAACTTTTATTTGTTCAAAATCCAAATGGTACGACAACGATTGGGATGACAGAGTATGTGCATGATTCTATTTTAATTATGGTGTCTTCAGCACTTGGTATCATGTTACTTGTTGTATATGCATTTATCCATTATGGATTTGCTAGAGATGCAAGACATACAGCAAAACAGCTTAATGAACAAGGGTATGCTGTGAGCACGTATCAAAAAATGAAGGCACTTTCTGGTGAATTGTTACCAAATATCATCACATTACCACAGTTTATTTTAATGTTTGTGTTCATGCTTTTACCAGTTCTTGTATCAATCATGATTGCATTTACTAATTATCGTTCGCCTGTTTTACCACCTGCTTTTTTGATTGAATGGACAGGTTTGGAAAACTTCAGGGCAGTCGTATCTAATCCAACGACTTCGGCAGTTTTTTCTGAAACTTTGGTTTGGACACTTGTTTGGACATTTTGTGCCTCATTGTTAACCATCGTTCTTGGTACGCTTTTAGCAGTAGTTGCCAACAACAAAAAAATTAAAGGAAAGAAATTTTTTCGTACAATCTATATCTTGCCTTGGGCTGTACCAGCGTTTCTAACCATTTTAATTTTCCAAATTTTCTTCTCTAAGGTCGGTGTGATGAATACTGTGGTCATACCATTCTTTACAGGAAATCCTTATACAGTAGATGGCGCAATTGGGTTTTTCCTCAATGCTTCTTCTGCTAAAGTGCTTGTTATTTTAATTCAAGCGTGGCTTGGATTCCCATATGTCTTTATTTTAGTCACAGGGGTTTTACAAACCATCCCAGATGATTTGTATGAAGCAAGCTCTATTGATGGTGGTAATCCCATTACAAATTTCTTTGACATCACACTACCACTCATATTAATTAGTGTTGCACCAGTCTTCATCACGCAATTTACGTTTAATTTCAATAACGTCACAATCATTTACTTACTAGGAGAAGCAACAGTTAAAAATGTGGGTTCGATTTATCGGCCACTTGATACCATTGCATCACTAGGATTTAGACTGATGCTTGAAGCTAAATACAATGAAGCAGCTGTGTTTACCTTGATTACAAGCACGGTAGTTGGTATTGTCGTCTTGTTTACTTGGATTAAAACAGGTGCATTCAAAAATGAGGAGGTGATGTAAATGAATCGATATAAGCTAATGAAATGGATCAGTCTTGGACTTAGTTATGCGTTTTTAATCTTTATGGTTATCATTATTTTATTCCCAATCTTTGTTACCATCATGAGTGCATTCAATACATCAACTGCACTGTATTCAGAAACATTGATTCCAAAATCATTTAGTTTTACTGCTAATTTCGAATCATTGTTCAAAAACACTGCTTATTTAAGTTGGTATCGTAATACCTTTATTTTATCAACTGTTTCGATGGCACTTGCAACATTAATTGTAACAGTGTCAGGATATATTTATTCTAGACATCGTTTTAAAACAAGAAAAGCTGCACTTATTTCGCTCTTGTTGATTCAACTTGTTCCTGCAAGTGCGGGGCTAGTTGCATTGTACGCCATTGCAAGTGCAATTGGTATTTATCAATCACCAAACTCAATTCAACTCATCTATTTATTCATGATTCTTATTTATACCACAGGTGGTACAACCATGAATACCATTATCATGAAGGGTTATTATGATTCCATACCACGTGATCTAGATGAGTCAGCACAAATAGATGGTGCTAGTCACTTTAGAATTTTTAGAGAAATTCTACTACCACTCGTTCGACCTATGATTGTGGTTATTGCGATCTTTTGTTTTTTAGCACCTGTAGGAGATGTCATTTTCCCGAAATTCTTGATTGCAGGTCTCAATAGTGCAGACAAAACATTAGCAGTTGGTCTTCAAGGACTAATAGTTGATATTCGTAATTCAAACTATAACATTTTTGCTGCAGGCGCTTTGCTTGCTGCCATCCCGCCAGTACTTGTTTTCTATAAGTTCCAAAAACATATTGTTGGTGGATTAACTTCAGGAGGTGTCAAAGGATAATGACAAGAATAGAGCTAAAAAACATACAAAAGAAGTATCCAGGTAGTAGTAAGTACTCAGTAAGAGATTTCAATTTAACCATTGAACCAGGTGAATTTATTGTTCTTGTTGGACCATCAGGATGTGGTAAATCAACGACTTTAAGAATGATTGCAGGGTTAGAGGATATTACAGATGGTGATTTTTTAATTGATGGTAAGCGTGTTAACGATATGTCATCAAAAGATCGAGACATTGCCATGGTTTTCCAAAGTTATGCTTTGTATCCACATATGAGCGTTCGTGAAAACATTGCTTATGGTTTAAAACTAAGAAAATTTACCAAAGATGACATGAAAAAAGCAGTAGATGAGATTTCTGTTGACTTAGGCTTAACTGAATATTTGGAACGTAAACCAAAAGCTCTATCAGGTGGACAACGTCAACGTGTGGCACTTGGTCGCGCAATGGTGCGTACGCCTCGTTTGTATCTCATGGATGAGCCTTTGAGTAATTTGGACGCTAAACTAAGAACAACAACGCGTACTGAAATCTCTCGTATGCATCGTGCTAAAGGGGCAATTACCATTTATGTCACACATGACCAAGTTGAAGCTATGACAATGGCTGATCGCATTGTGTTGATGTCAATGGGGGAAGTACAACAAATTGGTGCTCCGGCTGAATTATTTAACAATCCTAAAAATCGTTTTGTTGCAACATTCATGGGTATGCCACCAATGAATATTATCAAAGGTGTCTATAAAGATTGCCAATTTACAGCACCTGGTTTTAATATTCAATTAAGTGGTGGTGATTGTAAAGTATTAGATGAAAAAGGATATAATGGTAAAGAAGTTTTAATGGGAATTCGTTCTTCTTCAATGAAGTATGAAAATATTTATGCTAATACTTTCCCTGAAGCTAAAATCATAGTTGATCCAATTAATGTCGAGTTTTTAGGTGATTCGCAAAATATCTTCTTTGAACCAGAACCAGGTAACTTTTTTGTTGCAACAGTAAGTCCTAATGCAGTCATAAAAGTAGATGAACCAACAACTTTATACATTGAAACAACCAAACTTCATTTCTTTGATGTAGAAACAGAGGAATCAATTAAGTACCATGACTAGTCTTAAACGATTACAAGACTATTTACTTCATGTCACAGTTGCAATCATTATTTTTGTCTTAGGCGTTTGGCTTGTTTTATCGATGTTACCTAAGCCATTATTTGATGATCAAACATATCAAGAGCGACAAGCTTTGTATGTATCATGTATTCAAAATGACGCTTTGTTTGAAACAGCTAAGCAAGTCGATGATTCTTTATTATCGATGTCACTTGAAGACATTCAAAATAAAACTGAAACATTGAAACAAATACCACGTTGTGATGCCACACACGTTGAAAGCTCATATAAACAAGTTCAAGAAATGGCACTATTGGTTGTTGATTTTGCTAAGACGTATTATCAAGATCAAGAAATTAAAGTTGTAAACGCTGTTTACACAGTGCCTTCACAAATAGCTGCATTACTCAATCATCCTCAAGCTTATTTGTTTTTTGTTTCAAATCAAGATCAAAGTAAGATTACAGCGATTCGAATTTATATGGAAAATAATCAACCCAATATCTTTGCCTATTGGGATGTATCTCAAAGCAGTGATTTAACATTTACGCAAACCCAAGTACAAAAACTAGTCTTGTGGTTTAGTGAAATTAAGAAATAGAGGGACTCATGATTCAACTTTCAAAAATCAACTTTCAAACACTTAAAGATTTAGAAACATCCAATTATTTATTAACAAATGGACTAGGGGGATACAGTGCTTTGACACTGGCCCAGTCCTTAACACGTAATGATTTAAGCTTTTTTATGGGGACATTAGAAGGTCCCAATCAACGCATTCACTATGTTCGTAAATTAGATGAAGTGGTTGTCATCAATCATAAAAGATATCCTTTAACCAATCAAACATTTGTTAACCCATCAAAAAACATCGATGGGTTTTATGCCTTTGAATCGTTTCGTCAAGATCATTTACCTGTGTTTACTTACTATGTAGAAGGGGTTGTTATAGAAAAACAAATCGTGATGGTACATAATCAAAATACGATTGGTGTTTTATACCAAATTACAAGCGATCAACAAGACGTAACACTTGAAGTTTATCCAAGATATGCATGTTGTTTAAAAGGGGAACATGTTGATTTTAATGTCCCATTTATTTACAAGGATAAGAAACTAACACATGGTCTTTATCATGTTTTTAATGAAACTGATATGGATGAAGTCAGTATGTTGCCTCATATTGACGAAGATTTATATTTTAGCTACGATGCAAGAGATAGTCGTGATGCCATTGGTCAACAAATCACCTTGCATTATTTATCGACCAATAAAAAACAGGCTTCAATTATTTTTTCTAACCAACCAATTAAACAAACCATTCAAGCCATGATTGAGGATGAAAACAATCGCATACAAGCTGTTTATCAACAAGCCAATGCGACCACTTTATTTCATCAACAACTGGTTCGAGCTTCAGATCAGTTTTTAGTTGAACAACCATCTACTAATCGTTCAACCATCATTGCTGGTTATCCTTTTTTTGCAGATTGGGGTAGGGATACCATGATTGCTGTGTTAGGGTGTTGCCTTGAAACAAGGCAATTTGAAAAGGCCAAAGCCATTTTCAAAACATTTATTCAAACTCAAAAGCATGGACTTATTCCAAACTTATTTGAAGAACATGCTAAAGATCCACGCTATAATACAGTTGATGCACCCTTATGGATGATTGTGAGCATGTATGAATACTATCAAGCAACACAAGATTTTGAGTTCATTGAAACATGGTGTTTACCTGCTATGAAACAAACCATTAGTGCTTATATGAATGGCACAGACTTTGGTATTCATATGAATGAAAATGGTTTAATCTATGCAGGGAGTGGCCTTGAACAATTAACTTGGATGGATGTGTGCATTGATGGTGTTTTGCCAACACCAAGACAT
>CAZWEF010000001.1:87524-116067 GCA_964632125.1 uncultured Erysipelotrichales bacterium | reverse complement strand
CATTGATGATTTTAGGAAGTCAAACATCAAATGAAACAACATTGGCTAGACACAATATTGGGTTCATGATTGGTGCACAGTTTTTCCCTTATCTAAATGCTTATCAAAACATTGATTACTTTAGAACACTAAAAGGAATTACAAACAAGAAAGAAACAGATCGTGTATTAAAAATCGTAGGCTTAGAAAATATCCGAAAACCCTTTAAAACCTTCTCTTTAGGTATGAAGCAACGTTTAGGTATTGCCAATGCTTTATTGGGGAATCCTGATATTGTGATCTTAGATGAACCAATTAATGGGCTAGACCCAGAAGGCATTCAAGATGTTAGAAGAATTATTAAAGAAATGAATGAGCAACATGGTATTACATTCATCATATCTTCTCACATTCTAAGTGAGCTAGATTTAGTATGTAACCAATTTGGTTTTATTGATCATGGTGTATTAATTAAAGAACTTGATTATGAAACATTGCATGAACTTACTGGTAAATCATTATTGTTTGAAGTCGATCAATTGCCTCAAGCAACTGCTTTAATTGAAACTCATTTTGATATTCATGATTATAAAGTATTAGACAATCACAAGTTTTTGATTGATCAGTATGAAGGTGATGTATCTTTAATCGCAAAATGCATGATTGAAAATGGTATCAGTCTTTATCAATTAGCGAAACAAGAAATGACGCTAGAAGCTTATTATATGAATTTGATTGGAGGTAATGAACATGCTTAATTATATGTCAGCAGAGCTAAATCGTGTCAAAAGTAATAAAGGAGTCCTTTTATACTTCTTGATTTGTTTTATTGCGTATTCACTATTGGTGTTTATTCGCTTGAGTTCACTCACATCAGATTCTATTGCTTCCGAAGCAGTTAGTGTTTTTCAGTTTTTATTCCCATTATTTGTGGGCACAATGCTTTTCTCAGTTGTTTACAATAATGATTTGACTGCAAAAACACTTCCCCAGGTTGTCGGGTTTGGTCTTTCAAGAAAAACGATTGTATTAGCTAAAAGCATGGTAATGGTTATTGTCACACTTATAACCTATCTACTTGGTTTTATCTTATTTCATGCTTTATTTTTCTTAATTGGTTTAAATACAATGGATATCGTTGTAAAAACATTCTCGATTTTGGTCAACCCGTTTTTGATTGTTATTGGATACTCATTATTAGCGTCAACTGTTGTTTATGGAACGCAAAGAGCAACAATGGCTATCGTGACATTTATCGTCTTTATTACGAGTATTGTTCCACAACTTATTGGTGCATTTTTAGGTACATCTTTAGTGCAAAATATTGTTGGTGATTTAACACCTTATCTATTGTCTTCTGTTATTAATAACATTAGTCAAAATTTGATAGCTGGCCAATTTGATTTCATGCCTTGGATTACTTTAGCGGTCTATTTAACTCTATTTACTGTAACAGCTATTATTGTATTTAATAAAAAAGAATTGGAGTTCTAACATGATCTATATTGTACTAGTGTTCTTTATTGTATTGTCGTTAATTCTAGCTTCTGCTTTATATTTACAAAGTATGTCCATTAAAAGAATCAACTTCTTTATTTCGCGAGTGATACACCATGGTTCTCACACCCCCATTAAATCACAAACCACTAGCATTCAACTCAAAAAGTTGATTAGTCGAATTAATATGCTTATTCAAACCAATGACAACTTATCTAACCAATACAATAAAACCATTGTACAATATCAAAAGAGTCTTACATTGCTTGGTCATGACTTTAAAACGCCAGCAACATCTATTCTTGGATATCTTGAACTACTAAGTAACACCAAAATCAATGACGAACAGGCGTATTATATTTCTATAGTCCAACAAAGAGTAGACTATTTAAATCATATGATTGATCAATTCTTTATTCTTTCAGTATTAGAAAATGAACGATACCCGTATCAAATGCAAGTAGTGAAGCCAATCGCCATCTTACAGGAGCATTTACTCAATTATTATGAACAGTTAAATGATCATTTTATCGATATTCAAATAAATCTAACACAACTTGATTTAACCATTTCTACAGATTTACAAGCACTACTTCGAGTTTATGACAATATTATCAAAAATGCATTAGATTACGGAATGACGTTATTAGAAATATCAAATAATGAAACTACAATCTATTTCAAGAATATAATCAATCCCAATGCCACTAAGCAATCAACAGGCTTTGGTTTACAAATCATCGAACATTTTAGTAAAGATCTTGGGTTTAATCTATTGATTGAACAAAGTGATTCATATTATTTAGTTACATTGAAGTTATCTTAAAAGGAGGTAAGGGTTCAATCCCTTAAACGTTATGAAAAAAAACACATTAATTATAACTGCAATTGTCATGATTGTAGGATTAGGATTTTTAGGTATTAAAGCTAAGGAATATTATGATGACCGTTATGTAGGTACAGATTATTATGCTCAGCTCCCCGCTGATCAAGATATGACAGTTGAAGACATCATCGACGACAATGGTAAAAAGCAAGCAGAAGGTAGAACCTACTACGTAACTGCCTTTAATGAAGACGGGGAACAGCGAACTCTTGACTTCATAGTTATTGGTGAAGAGAATCTTCTTAAACCCAATACTTTTCTAAAGTTAAATGCAAGCAAACAAATTGTTGTTCAGACAACAATTATCAATGAATCTGAAGTGCCTGAATCTGTCTTAAAACTCATTCAAAATAATCGAAAGTAACACCCCAAACTTATTTCCCTTGATTGAATTTAACCCTATCAAGGGTTTTCTTATTTTATTTGGGTTTAAAAAAAAGAAATCATTATGATTTCTTTTACTTCATACCATACTTTTTGTTGAACTTATCAACACGTCCATCAGCTGATGCAAAACGTTGTTTTCCTGTATAGAATGGATGACAATTTGAACATGTATCAACACGAATTTCTTCTACAATTGATCCACTTTCAAACTCATTCCCACATGATGTACAAACAACTTTAGCTTTTTTATAATCTGGGTGAATTCCTTTTTTCATATTTACTCTCCTTCCGCCTTGAATCATTCGATTCAAAGTAAGTTATTACTTAACAATCATATCACTTTTTCTTGATGAATTCAAGTATTATGGAAAAGTAATCAATTCTTTTATAGATGCTTTTCAATGAATGCTTCAACTTGACTTAAATAAACAGCTTTCTCACTTATTGGCATCCATGATATATCAAAAGCGTTTTTAACAAGTTGACTAATCTCTTTTTTTGTCAAATGATATTTGGTTGCAAGTGCATATAAATCATCTACCATATAGCTTCTAAAATAAGCTGGGTCATCACTATTTATGGTTACTTTAACGCCCCTATGAAGTAGATCGATAATTTCTTTCCCTTTCATATCACTTGTCACAAAACCATTAGAAACTGGACAACATGTAAAACCAATACCTTGTTTTAAAGCATACTCTACAAGTGTTTCATCTTCTACAATATTCGTACCGTGATCAATGCGTTCAACTTTAATTACTTTAAGTGCATCTTCAATGTGTTTGATTGAATTCTCTTGGTCAATATCACAATGAATGGTTAAATGAAAACCATCTTCTTTAACACGTTCAAACAATGATTGGAACTTTAATGGTGGGTTGTTTCGTTCATCGGAATCAAGCCCAATACCAATAAATGCATCTCTATAAGGTAGTGCTGCAACATATGTTTCAACAGCTGATTCAAGTGACATATCTCTTAAGAAACATAAAATTAGTTTAGCTTCAACCCCCAATTGTTTAGCTTCTAATGTTGCTTTTTGATAACCTCTAATCACCTTTCCAATCGAAACACCTCTAGATGTATGCGCTTGGGGATCAAAAAACAGTTCCACATAAACAATGTTTTGTTGCTTAGCTTTTTTTAGATAAGCCATTGCTAAATCATAGAAGTCTCTTTCTTCTAGTAACACACTCATTCCTTCATAATATATCTTAAGAAATGAAGTCAGTGAATCAAATTGATTTGTTTTAGTGATCTCTTCTACTGATGTAAAGCCAATATCTAAACCATTACGCTTTGCTAGTGCTAGCTTGAGTTCTGGTTCTAATGTGCCTTCTAAATGAACATGTAGCTCTGCTTTAGGTATATTTTGAATAAATTCTTTCATAACAATCTCCTTTTTCTTTCTATCATTTATTAATTGCGTTATACTAAATATGAAAGCGAGTGATTATATGACATCTTATCCAGTATTAAACCAAGTATCTGCCCCTGAATTAGTAACTAGACATTTAGTTTATAATGAAGCCATTAGTCATACTTATGCCTTGGAAAATGGTTTTTTGAGTATTTCTAATAACCGCCTCCTATTATGTCAAAATGGTTGTTTGACAATACCATTATCTTCAATTGTGAGCATCAGTCTTAATGATGTCTTGGTCGTTGCTACCATGCAACATCAATATGTGTTTAAAGGTGATGCTTCTTTATTGTTGATACTTGAAAAGAGTATTTGTTTTCAGTTATTCAATAAGGAAGATTAACCCATTGTGATATAATGAATAATAAAGATGACAAACAATGCCCACATTGCTGGATGTACTTGTTTGGCTTTTTTTGTTGCAACCATAACAATAACATACATGATAAAGGCAACTGATATACCCTGTGCAATAGAATAAGCAAGGACCATAAACGCCACACAAAAGAAAGCAGGAATACTGTACTCTATTTTATCCCATTCAACTTTACCAAGTGACGTTGACATTAATGCCCCAACGGCAATTAACGCTGGTGCAGTGATGGCTGCAGTTCCCGCAAGTACTGAAAGAAGTGGCCAGAAAAAGAGAGATAGAATAAAGAGAATACCTGTTGTGACAGCAGTTAAACCTGTTCGCCCTCCGACTTCAACACCAGTCATTGATTCAACAAATGATGTGACAGTTGATGTTCCAAGCAAACTCCCTGCGACTGTCGCTACTGAGTCAGCAAGTAATGCTTTTTCTGCATCAACAAGTTGCCCTTTTTCATCAATCATCCCCGCTACTGTCCCAACTGCCATAAGTGTCCCTGCTGTATCAAAGAAATCCACAAACAACAAGGAAAAGACTACTGTAATAATGCTCAAGATTGGTAATGCAAACAATGAACTAAGACCCGTAATCCCCATACCTAGTGTAGGCATGATTGAGGGTGGCATTGAAAAGACACCTGTAGGCATGCCAATTAATCCTGTAGCAAAGCCAACAACAGTTGTTGCAAGCATACCTAAGAAAACTGCTAATTTTTGTTTAAGCGCCAGTAATATCACAGTGACAAGGATACCAAAAATTGCAAGTAGCGTTGTCGGATTTGAAAAGCTTCCTAGTGCAACGAGTGTTGCTGGATTACCCACAATGATACCTGCATTTACAAGTCCAATAAACCCAATGAAAAAACCAATCCCACCGCCAATTGCATATTTTAGTGATAATGGGATGGCATTGATGATGATTTCTCTCAACTTTGTGACCGATAGAATCATAAATAAAATACCTGAAATAAAAACAGCGGCCATCGCTTCTTCAAAGCTATACCCCATACCTAAAACGACTGTAAATGCAACAAAAGCATTAACCCCCATTCCCGGTGCTAGTGCAACTGGATAGTTTGCTAAAAGCCCCATTAAGATAGATCCAAATGCTGCACTTAGTGCTGTCGCAACAAAAATAGATGACTTCATTTGTTCACCTAAAAAGACTTCCGGTACATCGACAAGTGATAATATTGATGGGTTTACAAGTAAAATATAAGCCATCGCTAAAAACGTTGTAAGTCCTGCAATTAATTCAATTGATACAGTTGTTTTCTTCTTTTGAAGCTTAAACAGTTTTTCTAACATACAAATCCTCCCTAGTTTTATTGACAATGATCATCAAAAAAAGACCTTTACACAGTAAAAGTCAATGACAAAATAATCCTTCTATTGGAGGAGAAGTATTTTGCCGTAGTCCATTTATTTAAGGTAAATGGGTAGAGACTTTCAGACCATATTTCTGAGTATATACGACGATTGAATTGTCAATATTATTATAATCATTTAAAACAACCGCTTCAATAGAAAAAGCGTATTTCATTAAACTAATACGCTTACAAACACCAATAGAATGACTAATATAATGACTAGTAGATTCAACTTTAAACTTAAAGTCATAAGCGCTTCATCATATGTTCGCCTTGCCTTTAACACCAAAATCAACCGAACGCCAACAACAAACAACAAAATCCCCATTAATAATGTCTTCATGATAAAAAAAAGTGCCACGCACTTTTATAAACGAACCATTTTATCTGCTGGTAAAATAAAGACTGTCGCACCACCAACAGTGACTTCCATAGGAATAGATGCAAACAATGATACTTCATTGCCAACACCTGGGATCATATTGGGTACCACTTCGGTTCTTTGACTACTATTACGACGAATAATATCGAGCACTTCTTCCACTTTATCATCTTCAACACCGAGGAAGAACGTTACGTTACCGCGTTTTAAAAACCCACCTGTTGATGATAATTTAGTTACTGAAAAACGATTTTCAACTAATTCATCAATAACATCCAAACTATCTTGATCGTTTACTACTGCTAATATGATTTTCATTGAAATCCCTCCTATACACATTATACACGATTTTATGTAAAATATATAGTCTAAAAGCAAATAAAAAAAGCCTCGACGAGCGAGACTAAAAAACTATTTTTTTAAGTTATAGAATGATTTTAAACCACCATATACTGCAGTTGAACCAAGTTCATCTTCAATTCTCAACAATTGATTGTATTTTGCAATACGATCTGTTCTAGACATAGAACCAGTTTTGATTTGACCTGCATTCATTGCAACAGCAATGTCAGCGATTGTTGTATCTTCTGTTTCACCTGAACGGTGAGAAATAACAGCTGTGTACCCAGCTTTTTGAGCCATTTGAATTGCTTCAAATGTTTCTGTTAAAGTACCGATTTGGTTAACTTTAATCAAGATTGAGTTCGCAACACCTTTTTCAATACCTTCAGCTAAACGTTTTGTGTTTGTAACAAAGAAGTCATCTCCAACAAGTTGCACTTTGCTTCCAAGTTTTTCAGTTAAATATGCCCAACCAGCCCAGTCATCTTGATCCAAACCATCTTCAATAGAGATAATTGGGTAACGATCGCATAGCTCAGCATAGAAATCAACTAATTCATTAGAAGTGAATACTTTTCCACCTTCTCCAGCAAGAACGTATTTACCATCTTTATAGAATTCAGATGATGCAACGTCCATTGCAATGTAAACATCTTTACCTGGTTCATAACCAGCTTTTTTGATTGCCTCAATGATGACTTTGATTGCTTCTTCATTTGATTCTAAGTTTGGAGCAAATCCACCTTCATCACCTACTGCAGTATTTAAACCACGACCTTGAAGTACTTTTTTCAAGTTATGGAATACTTCAGCACCCATACGGATTGCTTCTTTAAAGCAACATGCACCAACTGGCATAATCATAAATTCTTGGAAATCCACGTTGTTATCAGCATGTTCCCCACCATTGATGATATTCATCATTGGAACTGGTAATTCTTTTGCATTGAAACCACCTAAGTATTGATACAAAGGCATTCCATAATAATCAGCAGCTGCTCTAGCACATGCCATAGACACACCTAAAATAGCGTTAGCTCCTAGTTTACCTTTGTTGTCAGTACCATCTAAATCGATCATCAATTGATCAATTGCTGCTTGTTGCGTTACATCAATATCAAGCAACGCTTCTGCAATAATATCATTAACATTTGAAACGGCTTTTTGAACACCTTTTCCTAAAAAACGATTTTTATCTTCATCTCTCAATTCAACTGCTTCGTAAATACCTGTTGACGCTCCTGATGGAACGATTGCACGACCGAAAGCACCTGATTCTGTGTAAACTTCTACTTCAACTGTAGGGTTACCTCTTGAATCAATCACTTCTCTTGCATAAACTTCAGTAATATATGGCATTTTATTATCCTCCTTGTCATTCATACAACTCTATTATAACTCATTTCACTTGTGAATTAAAGGCTTTTTTATTGATTCTCTTGCTTTTAAAAAGAAAAAGAACTCGTTAAAGTTCTTATTTAATCAATGATTCTCCAGTCATTTCAGTTGGTTGATCTAGCCCTACTAATTTAAGAATAGTTGGTGCAATATCAGCTAAACGTCCACCTTCTTTTAATGTAACATCTTTTACACAAACAATAAATGGAACTGGGTTTGTTGTATGCGCTGTAAATGGATTACCATTTTCATCTTCAAGTTGTTCTGAGTTGCCATGATCCGCTGTTACAAGCAAACCACCACCCATAGATTCTACTTGATCGTAAATACGTCCAACACATGCATCAACAGTTTCAACTGCTTTAATAGCCGCTGACATAATGCCTGTATGACCAACCATATCACAGTTTGCAAAGTTTAAAATCACAACATCTAAATCATCTTGTTTCAATGACTCTATGAGTTTATCAGTTACTTCAATTGCTGACATTTCAGGTTGAAGATCATAAGTCGCTACTTTTGGTGAATTCACAAGAATACGTTTCGCACCTGGTAGCTCTTTATCTAAACCACCATCAAAAAAGAAAGTAACGTGTGCATATTTTTCAGTTTCAGCAATACGTAATTGTTTTTTGTTGTTTGCCGCTAAATAATCACCTAAAGTATTTTCAAGTTTCGGTAAAGCAAACGCAATCTCACCACGAACTGTATCTGCATATTTCATCATGCAAACAAAAGTTAAGTTTTTAGGTTGATTTGCCGGTACCCAAATATAGTCTGGATTAGTTAATGCGCTGGCAAGTTGGATGGCTCTATCTGGTCTAAAGTTAGCGAAGATAACACCATCACCATCTTGAATACGACCATCTACACCTGCATGAACCCCAGGGATTACAAATTCATCATAAACATTGTTTTCATATGAAGACTTAACATAAGATGCACCATCTTCAAATGAAGGGCCATTACCTTCAATCATTGCATTTGTTGCGAGTTCAACACGTTCAAAACGTTTGTCTCGATCCATTGCATAATATCGACCAGAAATGGTTGCTAGCTCACCAACACCAATTTCTTTCATTGCATCTTGAATCTCGCTAACAAAGCTTGCACCACTATCAGGAGCTACGTCACGTCCATCTAAGAACGCATGAACATAAACTTTTGTAAGACCTTGGTCTTTTGCAAGTTTCAATAATGCTTTAATGTGGTCTAATGATGAGTGAACACCCCCATCAGACAATAGACCCATAATATGTAGTTTGGTTTGTTTTTCTTTTACTGCTGACATTGCGTTTAAGAATACTTTGTTTTCAAAAAAAGTACCATCTTGAACTGCTTTATTAATCAATGTCAACGATTGATACACAATACGTCCCGCACCAATATTTAAATGACCAACTTCACTATTGCCCATTTGTCCTTCAGGAAGACCGACATCCATCCCTGCTGCCATAATCTTAGTATGTGGGTATTGTTTCAACAAACGATCAATGTTTGGTTTGTTTGCTTGGTTCACTGCATTACCTCGATTTTCATCGATGAGTGCAAAACCATCTAAAATACATAATACAACTGGTTTTACCATAATTAAACTCCTCTCTTATACGCTTCTATTTTACACGTTTTAATCCATTATTTCAAATGATATCCACTTAATAATTCATCCATCATCTTCATCAAATCATCAATCAAAACAACCTCTTGACCTCGTCTAGACTTTACCTTTACTTCTCGATAAACTGGATAGTAATCAAAATAAACGCTATGAATCAATGCATTCACATCACTTTTAAGACCATCCGATATCTCAATCACTTGATTTTCAACTAATTTTCTAATCAACAAACAAGCCAGAGTTAGCGCTACTTCCAGATCAAAGATTAACTCTGCCTCACTACGTCTCATCACTGCCCTTGGTACGCCAGGATATTTGACTTCTAAAGCATGAATACGATTGACCAAAACCGCAATTTCATGCCTTGATTGGTTAAGTCGTTCAATTAGAGCATAGCGACGTATACTCTTAAGATTCATCATAAGATAAAAAGAAGCACTAGGCTTCTATTTACTGTTCTCAATTAATGCGATAAATGACGTTGCATCAAGTGATGCACCACCAACTAGAGCACCATCGATGTCAGGCATCTCAAGCAACGCTTTAATACCTTCAGGTTTTACAGAACCACCATATTGAATACGAATCGCATCAGCAACAGTTTGATCAAACATTTGTTTGATTTCATCACGAATCACAGCACAAACATTTTGAGCAATCTCGTTTGTTGCTGTTTTTCCAGTACCAATTGCCCAAACTGGCTCATAAGCAATGACTGCAAGTTTCGCTTTGCTTCCATCAATACCTTTAAAAGCTGCACGTGTTTGTGTACGTACAACTGCTTCAGTTTCATTTGCATCAAACTGCGCTTCAGTTTCACCAACACACACAACAGGCACCATATTTGCTTCAAGTAAACGAGTTGTTTTTAAATTAACTGTTTCATCTGTTTCATTGAAATATTGACGACGTTCAGAATGCCCAACAATCACAAATGAAATACCTAGATCTTGTAACATCGGTATACTCACTTCACCTGTATAAGCTCCATTTGCTTCAAAATGACAGTTTTGAGCTGCAATAATTAATTGTTTTGCTTCACTTGCTGCTTGAAGCGATAAAAATCCTGGCGCCACACCAAAATCAGCATGACTTAATACTTTGGCATCAACTGCATCAATAAAAGCCTTTGTTTCAGCAACTGTTTTATTCATTTTCCAGTTACCGATAATAATTGGTTTTCTCATATTATCCCCCTATTTTTCATTAATGATGGCAATACCTGGTAGTACTTTACCTTCCATTAATTCAAGTGATGCACCACCACCCGTAGAAATGTGTGTAAATTGACTCGCAAACCCTAATTGAATCGCAGCAGCAGCACTATCACCACCACCAATAATTGTTGTTGCATTTTCTAAGTTAGCTAAGATTTGACAAACACCAATGGTTCCTTTAGCAAATGATGGCATTTCAAACACACCCATAGGTCCATTCCAAATAACTGTTCTTGCACCTTCAAGTTCTTTTTTGAATAACTCAAGTGTTTTAGGCCCAATATCAAGCCCCATATAATCAGCAGGAATTGACTCAGCATCAACCACTTTAATATCACCATCTTCACCAAAACGATCCGATACAACTGTATCAATTGGTAAAATAAGTTTATCTTTACCTTCTTCTAAAAATCTTGCAGCCAATTCAACCTTATCAGCTTCAAGTAACGATGTACCAATTTCACGTCCAAGTGCTTTATAGAATGTATAAGACATCCCACCACCAATAATCACTTTATCTGCTACTTTAAGTAAGTTTTCAATGACACCAATTTTATCAGACACTTTAGCACCACCAAGAATAGCCACTAATGGACGCTCAGGTGCATCAATTGCTTTTCCTAATACTTTCAACTCTTTTTCAACTAAGAACCCTACAGCAGAAGGTAAATGTGTTGGAATACCAACTGTAGATGCATGTGCACGATGCACTGAACCAAACGCATCAACCACAAATAAATCACCCAAAGATGCCCAATATTTACCAAGTTCTGGATCATTTTTACTTTCTCCAGCTTCATAACGTGTATTTTGAATCAAAACAACATCACTTGGTTTCATCCCTGCTATTGTCGTTTCAAGCAATTCTCCACGTGTTTGAGGCACAAAAGTCACACTTTTTTTAAGTAACTCTTCTAAACGAACCGCAACTGGTGCTAAATTATTTTTAATTTTATCTTCTTCAGTTTTTACTTTCCCAAGATGAGACATCAAAACAACTTTTGCTTGTTTTTCAATCAAATATTCAATTGTAGGTAACGCTTGAACAATACGATTATCATCACTAATAGCACCATTTTGAATTGGTACATTAAAATCAACACGCACAATGACTACCTTATTTTCAACATTTAAATCTCTAACGCTTACTTTTTCCATAACGGTCTCCTTTTAATTGAATAAAACAAAAAAGCTGACATATGTCAGCTCTTATAATTCTGAGAAATATTTAATGGTTCTTACCATTTGGCTAACATATGAATTTTCGTTGTCATACCAAGAAACGACTTTAACCAATTGTTTTCCATCAACATCCATTACTTTAGTTTGAGTCGCATCAAATAAAGAACCATAAGTAATACCAATTACATCTGAAGAAACGATTTCATCTGTATTGTATCCTAATGTTTCACTTGCAGCTGCTTTCATTGCAGCATTAATTTCGTCTACTGTAACACCTTTGTTTAACACAACAGTTAACTCAGTTAATGAACCAGTAATAACAGGAACACGTTGAGCAGCACCATCTAATTTACCTTTTAATTCAGGAATAACTAAACCAATCGCTTTAGCTGCTCCTGTTGTATTAGGTACAATATTTGCTGCTGCAGCACGTGCACGACGTAAATCACCTTTTGGATGAGGTCCATCTAATGTATTTTGATCATTTGTATAAGCATGAATTGTTGTCATGATACCATGATTAATACCAAAGTTATCATTCAATACTTTAGCCATAGGTGCTAAACAGTTAGTTGTACATGATGCTGCCGAAATGATTGTTTCAGAACCATCTAATGTATTGTGGTTTACATTGTAAACGATTGTTTTCAAATCACCAGTTGCTGGCGCTGAAATAACAACTTTACGAGCCCCTGCACGAACATGAGCTTCTGCTTTTTCTTTGTCTGTAAAGAATCCAGTACATTCAAGTACAACATCTACCCCTAATTCTTTCCAAGGTAAATCTTCAGGATTTCTTTGTGCATAAATTTTAATTTCATGACCATTTACAACGATCCCATCTTGAGTATAAGATACTTCATCGTTAAAACGCCCTTGAGCTGAATCATATTTTAATAAATGTGCTAACATTTTAGGATCTGTCAAATCGTTAATCGCAACTACTTCATATCCCTCTGCTTTAAACATTTGTCTAAAAGCTAAACGTCCAATACGTCCAAAACCATTAATTGCTACTTTTACAGCCATGATTAAATTCCTCCTTATTTTTTTGTCATCTTCATTATAAACTTTATTAGAGTTGATGTCAATTTGATAAAGGGGTTTCATTAAAATTTGTTCGAATATTCACATATAAAAAAATAACTGTTATTCAACAGTTACTTGATCATAATTAACCGCTAGAACCACAAAGCGATCTTCAAAGGTACCAATTGTAATCGTCATTGATTTTGGCAACGTATCAGTAGGCATACCAATCTCTCTTGCAACATAAGTCACATCAACTACTACGTTCATATTGCCTTCAACTAAAGGCTCCTTAAGCACGTAATCTGTTGGCTCCATAGACACGACTGTATAAGTCTCTACCTCCGGTAATCCACCTTGATTGAATTGATTTTTCAACTCATTGAAATCACGATAATAGGTTTGAATTGCATTCGTACCAAACGTTGCTTTCCAAGGTTCAATAAAATAAATGGTACCACCAACATCTTGTCGTGACGCTTTATTTGACCATGTAAGAAAATCAACAACAAAACTCGCAGCAACCAACTTTCTTGTTTCATCTGCATTCCCTGCACGATCCGCTTCAAGTAGTGCTTTATAAATTTCTTGTTGCAAAGCAGTTGGATTAGCAGGTTCAAAATAACGTTCAACTACTTCTACAGGTTTTTCTTCTTTTGGCTTATCTTTTTGATTTAAAACAATGAAGCCTACAACACTACCTATGATTAATACACAAACAAGACTTAAAATGATGATCAGCTTCTTTTTCGACTTCTTTGGTTGTGTTGTCATTGTTTCACTTGTTTGTTCATTTGTTGTTTCACTTGTTTGTTCAACTACTTCTGTTTTATTTTCTTCCATCTTTTAACCTCCTAAACCCAAATAATGATAAAATTGGATGAAATCTAGGATTAACCATTCCTGTATATTCAATCATCAATTCCATCATCAATAATAAAATCCCCAACACCATAAATCCTAAGCGACGACTATATGTCATAAGTATAGCACTTGAAGCAAATAAACCTGTCATCAAATAAATCATTAAGACAGCATGTCGATGTCCTAGGTTCAGTTTATACATCAATACATGATGCAAGTGACCACGATCCGCTTCACTGGCCTTTTGCCCTTTTAAGCGACGTCTTAAAATAGCGGCAAACGTGTCAATAATTGGAATAGCGAGGATTATAACTGGTGGCAACAATCCAATAAATGTTGTTGATTTAAACCCAAACCCAAGTAGTGACACGACTGCAATCATAAACCCCAAAAACAATGCACCAACATCACCCAAAAAGATGCGCGCAGGATGAAAGTTGAATTTCAAAAACCCAAAACAACACCCTGCCAGTATCATGGACATCATGGCAATATCGGTTCGCCCATCAGACATTGATATGATAGCAATCGTTGTAAACATAATCGCTGAAACACCAGAAGCAAGACCATCCAAACCATCAAGTAGATTAATGGCATTGGTGATGCCAATAATCCAGAGCAATGTTACTGGTATTGTCATAAATGGTGAATGTGCAAGCACTTCAAATGGTACTGGTATTCCTTTAATTTGAATATTTCCATAAACAATGACCACAAGCGCAGCCACTAACTGAAACAGCGTTTTATATAAAGGTTTTAAGTCCATTAAATCATCCAACAACCCACTAATCATGACAATAAATCCACCAATTAGTAATGCATTAACTTGTTGATCTGCTTTCAAAAAAATAGCACTGGTAATCATAAATGATGTGTAAATTGCAACACCACCAATTCGAACCATCCGACCTTTATGTACAGTACGTTCATTGACCTGAGCAACAATATTTAAGTTGTCCCCCATTTTGTGGACAATTGGCACAAGAATGAGGGTTAATCCTGCTGCAACAATTGTTGCAATTAATATATCTATTGACACCATCTCATCTTATACCTCCCATCCATTATACTGATAATTGCATCAAATTACAATGCTTTTAGTGACTCATACACATCTTCTTTAAAACCAAAACATACTAAGTTATCACTCACAAGCACTGGTCGTTTTACAAGCATACTCGATGAAATTAGTGTTTCAAGTGCTTCTTTTTCATCCATATGTTTCAAAGTATCCTTTAATTTTAAATCACGATAGACTTGACCACTTGTATTAAACAGTGCTTGTAAAGGTTGTCTAGATGCATCATACAAACCTTTCATTTCTTCATAAGTAAAAACATGTTGTTCAATTGCAACCACTTCAACTTCTATATCATGATCCTTTAGCCATTTAATGGCCTTGCGACAAGTACCACATTTAGAATACGCATAAATTTTCATTCACTTACCACCTTTTTTATATAAGATAATGCCTCTAACATCGTTACTGGTTGTTCCCCTTTTCGAAGTCGTATAAATCCATTCCCAACAAACCATTCTGTTTCTTTTAAATGATCATATGCTAATGAACTATTATGAACATACATATGGTGATCAATTGTCATACCTTCTCTAAAATAAGCCATCATAGCTTCTCGATCCTCTAGAATCGAAGCATCAACATCGTCAAACACCTCAGTAAATACATCAAAACGTTTATCGTACATCACTTGTAAAACATAAATAATTTGTTGTTCAATCATATGATTATAGCGTTCAAAAACATGTTCGTCACCAGCCCCGAACACATGATGCAAGGTTTCTTCTTTTAATGCTAGTTTTTCTTTTGTACGCATCTTATGATCATATAAAAGATAAGAAGCAATTCCAGCAACCATAAAACCTAGAATACTCACTTTTTTCATTGTGTACCCCCCTATAGACTTGAACCCATTTTATCATATTTTATCTTAATTGAATACAACTTATCACAAATTACTTAATAACACGAATACTTTTATCAGTTAACTAATCGTTTATCCATTATCATGAGTAGTAAAGATAAAGCAAAACAAAATTCTAAAGCCTCTTCGCTTTGTTTTTGGCTTGTTCACTTTCAATTCCATTTGGTGTATAAAAAAAACCCATCTGGGTTTTTTAAAATCTTAATGTTGTAATCGCTAGTATCCATTGTGCAACTAAATAACTCAGTGCAATGGATAAAAGTGTATGTAAACAGAGTATTTCTCTTGTTTTTTGAACTGGCATGATTTTTTCGTATCGAAGTGATTGTAATGCATAAAATGATAAAGCAAAACTAAACATATACACAATCAAAATGGAAACAGTGCTATTCATGACCTTGCGACACTTGAATACGTGTGATTGCTTTTTGCAAAGCTGTTTGTGCACGCACTAAGTCTGTTTCATCTTGTTTGGCTTCAAGTCGTGCTTTAGCACGTTCTTTTGCTTGAGTTGCTCTTAAAACATCTATTTCATCACTTTCTTCAATTGCTTCAGTTAAAATGGTTGTCTCATCTGTTGCAACATATAGCATACCACCACTTAAAGCAAATGTTCTTCTACCTGATTCATCAATAAAATTCATTGCTCCAATTTCAAGCATTGTCACAAGAGGAATATGATTGGCAAGAATACCAAGTTCTCCATCTTGTGTCTTGACATTACAAATTGATACATCACCTTCAAAATAAACCCCTTTAGGTGTCAGTATGTTTAGTTTCATAACATCCTACCCCTCTAATTTTCGGGCTTTTTCAACGGCTTCTTCAATGCCTCCAACATACAAGAAAGCTTGTTCTGGTAAGTTATCGTGTTTTCCTTCTAATATCTCTTTAAACGCACGAACTGTTTCAGATACAGGGACATATTTACCTTCACTTCCAGTAAATTGTGAAGCAACGCTAAATGGTTGCGATAAGAAGTTTCGCACTTTACGAGCACGCGAAACAGTAAGTTTATCTTCTTCAGATAACTCATCCATCCCCAAAATTGCAATAATATCTTGAAGTTCTTTAAAGCGTTGTAAAATCATTTGAACACCATGCGCCACTTGATAATGCTCTTCTCCAACAATATTTGGATCAAGCATACGACTTGATGATGTCAATGGATCAACTGCTGGATAAATACCAAGTGAAGAAATACCACGATCAAGTACTGTCTTAGCATCCAAATGTGCAAATGTCGTTGCTGGCGCTGGATCTGTTAAGTCATCAGCAGGAACATAAATTGCTTGTACTGATGTAATTGACCCTTTATTTGTTGATGTGATACGCTCTTGTAATTGACCCATTTCTGTTGCCAGTGTTGGTTGATATCCAACGGCTGAAGGCATACGACCAAGCAACGCTGATACTTCTGACCCTGCTTGTGTAAAACGGAAGATGTTGTCAATGAAGAGTAGGACATCTTGATTTTTTTCATCTCTAAAATATTCTGCCATAGTCAATCCAGACAAAGCAACACGCATTCTTGCTCCTGGTGGTTCATTCATTTGACCAAACACCAACGCTGTTTTATCCAAAACACCACTGTCACTCATTTCATGATATAAGTCATTTCCTTCACGTGTACGTTCTCCAACACCTGCAAAAACAGACAATCCACCATGTTCAGTTGCAATGTTATGGATTAGTTCTTGTATGAGGACTGTTTTACCAACACCTGCTCCTCCAAATAAACCAATCTTTCCTCCTCTTGCATATGGACAAATAAGGTCAACGACTTTAATCCCTGTTTCAAGAATTTGAGACTGTGTATCTTGTTGTTCAAATGATGGTGCTAAACGATGAATCGGGTTTCTTAAAGCATCACTTGGTACGTCACCTGCTTCATCAATTGGATCACCTAAAACATTAAACATACGACCCAATGTAACGTCTCCCACAGGTACAGTAATCGGTGACTTTAAATCACGTGCTGGCATCCCACGTGTTAATCCGTCTGTTGAATCCATCGCGATACAACGAACCACATCATCTCCAATATGTTGTGCAACTTCAACAATTAATCGTTTATCATGATTGTTGATTTCAATTGCAGCATATAAAGAAGGTAAATGATTTGGTTCAAAACGAATGTCGACAACTGCTCCGACAATTTGAATTACTTTTCCGATATTTTCCATTCTACACCTCCTACTGTGCACTTGCCCCAGCCACAATCTCAGAAATCTCTTGAGTGATTGAAGCTTGACGCGCGCGATTATATTCTAATAATAATTGTTCTTTTAATTCTTCAGCATTATCTGTTGCACTTTCCATTGCATTTCTTCTAGATGCTTGTTCACTTGTTTGACTTTCAATCAAGCGTCCATAAAGCACTGAATTTAAATACATTGGAATCATGTATTCTAAAACTTCTTCTGCTGAAGGTTCAAAAACGAGTTCTTTTTGTGATGTTGTTTCTTGTTTGGTTGGTACAACAGGTAACAATTGGAGCACTCTTGGTTCAAATGTCATTGGATTGACATATTCTGTGTAAACAAGTTTAATGCTCCCAACAAACCCAAGTGTATAACGAGATATGGCTTGTTTGATGATTTGTTGACATAACGTAGGTCCAATCTCACTGACATGAGATAGACGTTCAATCAATTTAAGTTGTTTATCACGGATGACTTCAGCACCACGTGTTCCAATGACAATCACTTCATCACCAGGTGACACAATGCTCTTTACAAGTTTCAATGTATTACTATTGTAACCTCCACAAAGTCCAATCGTACTTGTCATAAAGATAACAAGTTGTTTCTCAACACCATTCTTAGTAAGGTACGGACTCTCAAAATCAATAGGTTGACTCAGTATATTAGAAACTGTATCAAAGACCATTTCACTGTATACTTTTGTTTGTTCCATTTGTTTTTTTACTTTTTTTAACTTTGCAGTGGCCACAAGTTCCATTGCATTGGTAATCTTTTGAGTCGCTTCAACAGACTTAATACGTCGCTTGGTTTCCTGTTTACTAGACACGTGACGCCTCTACGAAACGTTCAGTGAATGTTTTCATCACATCTTTTAAATGATCTTCAAGATCATTTGCAAGTTGTTTCTCAGTTTCTAAACGACGATAGGCATCTGCATGCGCACTCTTAATATGAGCGATTAACTCTTCCTCATATTTTTTCACTAAGTTGAGTGGCACAAGGTCAATGTACTTGTGTTTAACACTCATTAAAGATAGGACTTGATCAAATACATAGTAAGGTCTTCCTTGTGGTTGTTTTAATACTTCCATAACACGCGCACCATGATCCAAAACTGATTTTGTTGCAGCATCTAAATCACTACCAAACTGTGCAAACGCTTGAAGTTCACGATATTGAGCAAGCTCTAATTTTAACGAACCAGACACTTGTTTCATTGCTTTAATTTGTGCTGTAGATCCAACCCTAGACACAGACAAACCACTGTCTACTGCAGGTCTAAATCCAGCATTAAATAATTCAGTTTGTAAGAAGATTTGTCCATCCGTAATTGAAATAACATTGGTTGGAATATAAGCCGAGATATCACCAGCCAATGTTTCAATGATTGGCAATGCCGTCATTGATCCACCACCATATTTTTGATTCAAGCTTGCTGCACGCTCTAGTAAACGTGAATGCAAGTAGAAGACATCTCCTGGATATGCTTCACGTCCTGGTGGACGTTTTAAAAGTAATGACATGGTACGATAAGCAACTGCATGCTTTGATAAATCATCATAAACAATTAACACATCTTTACCTTGTTCCATCCACTCTTCACCAATTGTACATCCTGCGTATGGCGCTAAGTATTGAAGTGGTGCAAGTTCACTTGCAGTTGCGGATACGATGGTTGTATATGCCATGGCACCTGCTTTTTTTAATTGTTGTGAGATTTGAACAACAGTTGAATTCTTTTGTCCAATCGCTACATAAATACAATATACATTTTGATCTTTTTGATTCAATATGGTATCAATCGCAATCGATGTTTTTCCCGTTTGACGGTCACCAATGATTAACTCACGTTGGCCTCTACCAATTGGAATCATGGCATCAATTGTTTTAATCCCTGTTTGCAAAGAACGATCAACTGATTGACGCGTCATGACCCCAGGTGCAACACGTTCAACCGGACGCGATTTTGTTGACTGTATGTCACCTAATCCATCAATTGGATGTCCTAGTGCGTTAACAACACGTCCAAGCATAGCATCTCCAACTGGAATTTCAACAACACGACCCGTACAACGTACTTCGTCTCCTTCTTTAATTAATGAGTCATCACCCATTAACACAACCCCAACATAATCTTCTTCAAGGTTCAATACCATACCAAACACATCATTTGGAAACGCAACAAGCTCACTTGACATGGCTTTATCCAAACCATAAATAAGCGCAATCCCATCCCCAACACTAATCACAGTCCCAACGTCTTCAGACTTCAGTTCATGCTCATAGTTTTTAATTTGCTCTTTAATTACACGACTTAATTCACTTGCTTGCATACTCAATCATCTCACCTACCCTTAAGTAATGTCTCTTTAAGTTGGCTCAAACGATAAGAAATGGTATCGTCATACACCTGATCTTGAATCACCACTTTCACACCACCTATGAGCGTCTCATCAACTTTTGCAATTAATTTAACCTCTTTATTTAAGCGTTGTTTAAATGATGCTTCCATTGTTTCTAATTCATCTGTTGAAAGCGCAATAGAACTAAATGCAACACCCTCAACAATATTTAAATAATCATTGGTTAATTGATGATAATAACTCGCAATATCCCCAATATAATGCATATGATGTTTATCCACTAATAAACACATTAAATGAAACAATTCACGACTAACTTGCGATTCAAATACATGCTTCAATAAATCCTTTTTAGCAACTTTCGATACCCTAAAGCTTCCAAAAAAAGACAAAGCATCACGATCTAAAGCTTGACTCACAAGCATTAGTTGCTCATCATAAGTCACTACAACATCTAACTCTTTGCCCAACTCAAAAAGTGCTTCACTATATGCTTTAGCAATCATTAGTGTTTCACTTCTTTAACAAAATCTTCAACCAACTTACGATGTTTATTGGCATCCAATTCTTCATCAATGACTTTTCGAGCAGCTTCAAGGGCAACTTCAACAATCTCTTCTTTGATTTCTTTTTGTAAACGCAAACGCTCCATATCAATCTCTAACCTAGCTTGAGCAAGCAACGCCTCTGCTTCTTGTTTACCACTTAAAACCAATTGCTCTTTCATAAGCAAAGCATCTTGTTTTGCTCGTTCAACAATGGTTTGGTATTCTTTAGCTGCTTTTGCATACTCACTTTTGGTATCAACTAATGAGGCATCTGCTAATCTTTTCGCTTCTTTTGCATCATTGATTTGTTGTTCAATAAAGGTTGCACGTTCCTCTAGAAACGCTTTAAACTTATCCCACACAAAGTATCTAATAACCATAAACAATATAAACGTCGCAATGAGCTGCGCCACAACGTCCATTGGGTTTGGCCACAACTTAGATAAAATGGTATCGGGATTAATAAGCTCAGCCCCGATTTGATACATTACAACATACCACCAAGTACAAAGACAATCAAGATAACAACAATCAATGCATAAAGACCAATTGTTTCAGCAAGCCCTGCCCCCATGATCAATGTTGAACGAACTTTAGATTGTGCTTCTGGATTACGACCAACTGCTTCACATGCTTTCCCTGCTGCATAACCTTGTCCAATCGCAGTTCCAAATCCTGCAATAATCGCAAGTCCTGCACCAATACCTAATAAACCAATTGCTATTTCTCTCATCTTTCTTCCTCCTAGTCCTCAATTTCCAATGAAATAAATATTACAGTTAGTGTTAAAAACACCAACGTTTGAATCAAACCTGAAAACAAATCAAAATAGAAGTGCAATACAGGTGTTAGAAATGGCCCTATCACGTTTATTTGTGATACTGTAGGCCCAAGAAAAGCCAATAATGAACTTGATAATGCTGCTGTAACGGTATACACCATCGATAAGATGATACCCCCACTCATCACATTGATACACAAACGCAGTGATAATGAAATCAGTGGTGATATATTACCCACAATATTAAGTGGTAATAATATCGGAATGGGATCAATATATCGTTTCCAATAGCCCAAGAAACCATTCTGCTTAACTGCCGTTACGTGAACCGATCCAATGGTTATCATCGCAAGTGCCAAAGTGACACCTAAGTAAGACGTTGGTGGTTCAAATCCAAACAACCCACTTAAATTCGAAATAAAAATGAAAAATGCGATGGTAAAGAAATACGGATACATAGGTTTAAGCTTACCTTCTGTTAATGAATCGATGTACCCTTCAATCATCCGATATAAGACTTCAAACACCAATAAAATACCTTTAGGTTTTGAAAGTGGATCCGTTTTCTTTGCTTTATTTGCGACAAACGCAACCAAAATCGTGATGCCAAGCATAACAATAAAAGAAAACCAAAGTTCTTTTTGCAACCCAAGTATTGATGCACTTAGAAGTGGTACAACTTGTAATCGTTCCATAACTCACCCCCTATATACGATCTCACTGACAAAAAACGATCCTTTTATTAACATGATGCCAATGACCACAAACACCATATTTAAGTGACCACTCAAATATGAAGCAAGAAGTGCGAAAAAATAGAGCCCATATCGTAAAATAACCGATAAATAAATTCTTTTTTTAGGATTCTTGGTGTATTGATCTAAAACTGCCGTCATGGTAATCACAAGTAATTTCATATTTACATATCCAACAAAATAACCCAATATCAAACTCAAAATAGCTTGATAACCTAAGACTTGTAAAAAAACGAACATACTTGTAACTATAATTGTAACACCAAATAAAATAAATGACAACTTAAAATAGTGTTCTAATTCATCCTTATTTGGTTCCAAATAGACGATCTCCTGCATCACCAAGCCCTGGTACGATGTAGCCATCTTCATTTAATCCTTCATCTAGAGCAGCTAACACGATTTCAACATCAGGATGCGCTTCTTCAATGACTTTAATACCTTCAGGTGCACCAACGAGTGAAACCAATTTAATCTTACTTGCACCTTGCTTTTTAATCACATCAATGGCTGCCACTGCAGAGCCCCCAGTAGCTAGCATCGGTTCTAAAATCAACACCACGCTTTCACTCATTGTTTTAGGGAATTTTGCAAAATATTGATGTGCCTCAAGTGTCTCTTCATCACGATACAATCCAACATGTCCAATCTTAGCAGTCGGAATCAATTGACGAATGCCATCAACCATACCTAGTCCTGCACGAAGCACAGGTACAAGCACAATATCAACTGCAATTTCTTTTGCTTCAGTCGTTGCAATCGGAGTTTGAATGGTAACAGTTTGTTGAGGTAAATCACGGGTAATTTCATAGGCCATTAACCCAGCAATCTCATCTAAGTTTTGACGAAAATCTTTGGTGCCTGTTTCTTCTTTTCTCATTTGTGTTACTTTATGCGTAATCAATGGATGTTTTAATAATTTTAACATATCTTTTCCTCCTAGTATTGAATATTTGGATACAATTTAAAACGACTCGTCAATGCTTCAACACGTGTTTTACAAGTCTGTTGCACAGCGTCATCATTTGGGTTAAGCAAACATGTAACAATAATGGATGCAACTTCTTCCATTTCCTCTTCTTTAAACCCTCTTGTTGTCATCGCCGCTGTTCCTAAACGAATACCACTTGTCACCATTGGTTTTTCTGTATCATTTGGAATTGAATTTTTATTGGTTGTTATATAGATAGACTCAAGCAACTGTTGCGCTTGTTTCCCTGTCATATTAAACAGCACTTTAACATCAACCAATAATAAATGATTATCTGTTCCACCAGATACAATTCGTGCACCTTGTTTTTGTAAAGCAAGGGCTAAGCATTGTGCATTTTTCACAACTTGTTGTTGATAATCAACAAAAGCAGGTTGCAATGCCTCATTAAAAGCAATGGCTTTAGCTGCAATAATATGTTCTAAAGGCCCACCTTGGCTCCCTGGAAACATAGCTTGATCAATTGCTTTTTGATGCTTTTCTTTACATAAAATAAGTCCACCACGAGGTCCTCTTAACGTTTTATGTGTTGTTGATGTCACAAAATCAGCATAAGGCACTGGACTTTCATGAACACCAGTTGCGACTAGACCAGCAATATGTGCCATATCAACCATTAAATAAGCACCAACTTCATCACAAATAGCTCTAAATTTTTTAAAATCAATGCTCCTTGGATAAGCACTTGCTCCAGCCACAATCAGTTTTGGTTGAATTTCTTTTGCTTGTTTTAACACTGCATCATAGTCAATACGTTCTGTTTTTGGGTCAACACCATAGCCATAAAAGTCATACGACAATCCAGAAAAATTAAGTGGATGTCCATGTGTTAAATGTCCACCATCATTAAGCGACATTCCAAGAACACGATCTCCATGCTTTAAAACTGCCATATAAACGCCCATATTGGCTTGACTTCCTGAATGTGGTTGCACATTCGCATGCTCAGCACCAAACAATTGTTTACAACGATCGATTGCTAGTTGCTCCACTTGATCGATAAACTCACACCCACCATAGTAACGTCTACCTGGATATCCTTCTGCATACTTATTGGTTAAAATACTGCCTGCTGCTTTTAAAACATCTTCTGAAACAAAATTCTCTGAAGCAATCAGTTCTATATGAACTTGTTGTCGATGAAGCTCTTGATTCATCAAATCAAAAATCGGATCCTTCATACAATGCCTCCATTTCCGTAATTAAATCAAGTCTTTTTTGATGACGCCCACCTTCAAAAGTTGTACCCAAAAAGGTATCAACAATCATTAAAGCCAATCCATCACCAATAACACGTCCGCCCATAGCTAACATATTACTGTTATTGTGTGCCCTCGTTGCCTTTGCTGTGAAAACATCATGTACCAATGCACAACGAATGCCAGGCACCTTATTGGCCGCAATACTAATTCCCACACCAGTGCCACAAACAAGTATACCATAGTCACATGTTTGTTCTTTCACTGCTTTTGCAGCTTGGTGTGCATAAACTGGATAATCACAACTCTCATTTGTATAAGTACCAAAATCCATCACTTCAATGCCTTTTGTTTCTAAATGGCTTTTAATCACTTGTTTTAAATCAAACCCTCCGTGATCAGCCGCTAAAGCTATTTTCACCTACAATTTCCTCCAGTTGTTCTTTTGTAATTGAACCGTGACGAATAATTTTCATTTGCACGCAATCAACGATTGTAGAAGGCAACGTTGGTTCAATTGGTCCTTCTACAACCAAATCAACTGCCAAAGCATCTGCAATTTCTTGTGCGTCATTTAATGATGGTTCACCACTTATATTGGCACTCGTTACATATAATGGCACATGCAAAGCATCTATTAAATCCAATACGAATGGCGCTTTAGGAAACCGTACACCTACTGTTCCTTCTTCGTCCTTCTTTGGTAAAATTAGCGTAATTGGACCTGGCATGAATGCTATAATCAATGCTTTTGATGTTTCATTTAAAACAGCTAAGTTCTCAATCATTTGAATGGATGAAACCATCATGGTCACTTGTTTTTCTATTGGCCGATGTTTCACTTCAAACAATCGTTCTAGTGCTTGTGGTTGCCCACTGATCACACCCAATCCATAAACTGTTTCAGTTGGAAAAGCAACTACTTTTCCTTCTTTAAAAGCTTCAATAATTTGTTTTCTTTGATGCATCCCAATGATCATGTAATCCCCCCAATCTTTTTTATTGTATCATAAATCATTTGATTTTTATACCAATCAACCTACATTAACGGGGCAAAAAACTTAATGACTGAACCAATAAACCTTTTGTGGATAGGAAGTCGACGATACGTATATTCATCCATTAGCAACGACTGTTCCATTGTTTGAATAAAATCATTTTTCATATCCATCACGACATCACCACCATATATAAACACAGCATTTTCAAAATGATGATACAAACTACGATAATCTAAATTAATGGTCCCTATGATTGCCACTTGATCATCACTCACAAATGATTTGGCATGCATAAACCCTGGTTGGTATTCATACACTTTTACACCAGCTTCGATCAGTTGTCGGTAACTAGATTGTGCCTCTAAATGAACATACCATTTATCTGGTATATGAGGTAGAATCAAACGAACATCAACACCTCGTTTAGCCGCCATTGTAAATGCAAACACCATCTCGCTATCAACAATAAAATAAGGTGAATAAATGTAAACATAGTCTTTTGCATGACCTAAAACGCTCATATAAACGGTTTGTGCAAGTAATTCGTTATCCAATGGGCTTTCTCCATAACATTGAACAACACTATTGGCTTGGCTCACATAAGGTTCTTTTGGTAAAAATGCTTGATAATCAATGTCTCCTTTACGATAATAACCCCATGTTTGTAAAAACAATAAACACAGTTGATAAACGGCTTCACCTTGCATACGGATGCCCGTGTCTTTCCAGTGCCCTAATGGATGCGTCACATTGATGTACTCATCAGCAATATTAAGCCCTCCTGTATAGCCTATAACCCCATCAATAACACACATCTTACGATGATCTCGAGCATTGTGTTGAATAGATAAAATTGGTGTAAATGGGCTAAATCTTTGTGTCTTAACACCTTGTTTTTCTAAATCCTTGTAGGTATTGTAGGGAATCATACCCATACATCCCATATCATCATATATCAAACGAACATCCAGTCCCTCTTTAGCTTTTTGAAGCAAGATTGTTTTTAACTCATCCCACATACGACCATTTTTAATAATAAAGAATTCTAAAAAGATATATGTTTTTGCTTCAATTAAATCCTTTTTCATTGCATCAAACATCTTTTCTCCAACTTCATAATAAACCATATCTGTCCCTTTAGAAGGCTTTATATGCGTATGTTGTTCAATATATTTCATGGTCATTAATACATGTTCATCATCAATATCTTTATCCACATTGGGCTCTTTTTCTAATAAACCATCAAACACATCATTTGTCTTTGTAATATAGTTTAAGAAGTTCTTTTGTGACTTGTTTTTAACAATAATCAAAAACAAAGAAATAGCGATAAAAGGAAACAACAAAGTCAATACAATCCAAGGTAATTTTGCAGATGCACTCATTGGACTATTCACAATAAAAATCAATAAAAAGATAGAAGCAATACCAAAAATAAGTGACCAATAAAAGAAATCATTGTACAAAAACATCAACCAAGCAACAAGCAACGAAAACTGAATCAAAATAATCATAACGGTAATAAACAATCGACTCATTAACAATGAAAATAGCTTTTCCATAATACCCCCCCTAGTTTAAAGCTTTAGTTTAGACACAATGATATTAATTAAACGTTCATGAATTAAAACAGACAACAAGACAATATAAAACACCATATTATAAAGCTCCTCAACATATGTTGTTTTCATATTAACAACACCAAGTGCAAAAACAATAGCCGCTGCGCCTCGAATACCAATCACTCCAATTGCCATTTTTTCTTTTGGCTTAAATGAACTTAGACTAAGCAGTAAAAAAACAATCACTGGTCGAATAACAAAAATCAAAAGCAATCCCACAACAAGCGCTATTGGTAAAACACTTAGATTTAGTTTTACGAATAAACCCATTAACACAAACAATAAACTATGAAGCACCCAACTTAATGATTCAAAGAAATTTTTGACTTTAATCTGTATTTCTGGCTTAGTGTTGTTTTTAAATGTAACCCCCGCAACATAGACTGCTAAAAGTCCATTACCATTCAAGTAGCTTGTCAATCCAAAAATAAGCAACACAATTGTCATAAGTAACAATGGGTAAAATGCTTCTACCTCAAAGTGAATCATATTGAATAGTTTAGATAATGCAAAAGACACAATTAAAGCAAAGACAACACCAACAATTAACTGCTGAACAATAAACAACGTAATTGGAATACCACGATCATGCGTAATCAAAGCAATTGTAAACACTGCCATCATATAAGCAAATGGGTCATTACTACCGCTCTCTAAATCCAATACTGTTTCAACACGGTCCGGTAGTTGAAGCTTCTTCCCTTGGATGATGGTAAAGACTGACGCTGTATCGGTTGATGCAATTAACGACCCCACAAGCAATCCTTGTAAAAAATCAAACCCTAAAAGCATCATAAACAGTGCGACACACAATGCAGTCAAGACAACACCAAGTGTTGATAATAAAAAAGATGACGCAAACACCCCTTTTATCTTTTTGATATCAACACGATACCCACCATAAAAAAGCATTAACGCCAATGCAATACCACCAAGCCCTTGTGCTACACTCGAATCAAGTTGCATAAAGTGTCCTAAAGGTTGTAAAACAACACCAATCAAACAAAAGAGGACCATACTAGCACTTCCAATAGCAAGTGATATTTTTCTAGCGAATATGGCCAAAATCAAAATAATTGAACCAACAATCAACATATTCTCCATTGCTTTCATCCCCTTTTTTATCTCTAAAAAAATTATAACACAAACCGTTTCATTTGAACATACACAAGACATGTCTTCATTAC
>CAZWEF010000001.1:43285-87424 GCA_964632125.1 uncultured Erysipelotrichales bacterium | reverse complement strand
TTCAATCAAGTTCAATCACACGATCACACATACTTCGAATCGCTTCATCATGTGTCACTATCAAAACAGTAGCACCTTCTTGATGTAGCTCTTTTAATATGTCTAAAACCAATGTTTTGTTCTTTGCATCTAAGTTACCTGTTGGTTCATCACATAAGATATATCGTTTGGGTTGAAGCATCATACGCGCTAACGATAAACGTTGTTGTTCACCACCACTTAATTCATATACTGGTTGTTTAAATTCAACATTCAAATTCACTCGTCTTAATGCTTGTCTCATCAATACTTCTTTCTTTTCTCTACTTATTTTTTGTTTAAGAAACATTAAATCTAAATTATGGTACACACTTTCATCATCTATCAAAGCATAGTTTTGAAACAAATAATTGATATTACTTTGAATCACTGATGCTCGTTTATTTCCTTTGAATCTCGTTACATCTACATCATCCATGATGATTGTCCCTGCATCACATTGATCAAGTAACCCTATCATATTTAACAACGTTGTTTTACCTGATCCACTTGGCCCATAAATAGCAATCATTTCGCCTGTTTCTATGGTTAAATTAAAGTCCTTAAAGATTATTTTATCATTAAATGCTTTACTTAAATTATTAATGGTTATCATTTAATCACCCCTTAATTCTTCTTTCACTAAGATTTGGCTTTTTTTACTTAAGTAATAGTAGTTATATACAAAATGAAGCAAACAAATCAGCAACAGACTAATCAAAGCACCCTTCACCATTGTTTCATTGATTTTCTCGTTATATGTGAGTATAAGTGCTGTTGCACTTGCAACCACCCATACACCAACATCAACACTAAAACAAATAAGAGTCCGTTTCATAAAGATATCTTTGTTTTGATAACCAAGCATGCGCTTAACAGATATCGATTTTTGTTGGTACATGAGATACAATCTATTACATTGATTGTTAAGGATGATGAACATGAGATAATGAACTAGAAGAACCCCTAACATGACTCCAAACTGATTAGTTAGCGTATTTAGCATCTCTTTTCTTACTTCTTTAACTGTTTGAATATCTTCTTTAACAACTCCACCTTCTATCCCTTCTGCTTTAAAAACATCACCAACAATCTCGAAAATTCCATCAATATCGTCAGAATAAATCTTCATTGGAGAATCTATGCCCTGACCAAGCAAGTTGATTAAGTATGATTCTGTTTGATTACTTACGTTTATGATTGCACCTTTTTGACATTTAGGTTCACTCAGTTCATATGTTTTAATACACTTGTCTTGATAAAATAGATGGTTGTAAACTATACCTTTCCTGTATTGCGTAAAATGTTGTATCACTTTACCTATTTGATCTTTTAAACTAACCGGAACTAGGAGCATACCATTTTCCGGCACTTGATCAAACGTGATGATTTGATTATCTTCATCTTTTAGCTCTAAATGATTCACTGCATAAATATCTGCTGCAAACTGTGGATTTTCCCCATTCATATCAGTACCTTGATACTCTAAAAATCTCACATCATATTTTTCATCTAATGCTTGATAGATATGTTCATTGATTGCTAGTTGTTTATCGAAGCTCGTGTTGTAGTAAGATTCAAGTACGGTTTGTGGTAATGAAGATATGATAACTGCATCATTAATTTCTTTAAATTGGTTAAGTCGATTCATTTCTTTTACAACATATACAATGCCATCATAACAAATCACGCCAATCAAAATTACAACAAATGTTAGGAGCACTTTAATGACGGTTGTAACATTTAGGTAACTCTTTGTAAGTCGCCGATTTTTAATTAGAGATGTCACTTCTATTTGTTTCACAATGAATTTGAGCATGATATATAGAAACAATACAAGCGTTAAAACATAACCGACAATAAATAACACATACGTCATCAATAGCTGAACCGGGAGATTCTTAACCCAATACAAACTGACCAAAAACAAAACACTACATAGTCCCATTGATAACATAAATGGCTTGGTCAATCTCTTGAAAATGATTGGCATTTTATATCCAAGCATCATCATAATACCTATATATTTACTACGATTAAAGAAGTAGAAGATAAATAAAACAACCACAATAGTCAATGCCAATCCAGCAAAAATAGCGTTTAATACCAATAGATTTTTTGAATCACTTCTTCCTCTTACACCTACCATGTCCTCTAATATGTCCTTGCCATCAACATTAAAAGCTTTTGCGACATCTTCTATAAACTCAGACCTAAACCTACCTAAATTGCCATCAATTGGGTTCATATTTTGTGGATGTATAACATCAAGTTTATGCTCATTTATTGTTTTAATGTCTAATAATGTATATGACCATGCATCATTCCCAAGGAAATCAGGTACATACGTATATCCTTCTAGTGGTATTGTACTGATTTTGTTTGTGTCCTCTACTACATGAAGCTTTTCTTTTACTTCATTAAATGTTTGTTGGTCAACATATAATTGCTTAACACCATTTTTATACGTTTCATAAACAAGCACAACATCATGCATTTGAATAAGTTCATTTAATTGATTCAACTCATCTTCTGTATTGATTACATTTTCAAGTTTTACTTGAAGAATGACATTGATTTTATCCCCTATTTGATACTTTTCTCTATCAAAGCCATCAATCATTTGCAAAGATGTCCAGCCTACCAATAATAGAATCAAGACATTGAATAAGATAAATAGTTTTTTCATATATACCCCCTATATTATGAACATTTGTCAACATTATAATATATAATCATTTCATCTTCAACACTCAATCTATAAGGGTAATTGTTACAACTTAAATAATCATCTTTATCACAACAGTTTTTAAAACACTAAGATTTGCTAAATTTAAAAAAGACCGTTAGAACGGTCCATACTGAATAAATACTGCTAACATCACAAACAGCATTGAAAACACCATCAACCCTAGTTGTAGTTTAATGGTCCATTTAAACCATTTTGCATAACTCACAACTGTTACACCAAGCATGATCATCAGTAAAGCATTGGTTGGATAAAGTAAGTTAGAGAACCCATCACCGAAAATAAATGCTTGAACCGCCGTTTGTCTTGTAACACCAACAAGATCACTTAGTGGTGCAATAAGCGGCATGACTAGGAATGCTTTTGCTGAACCAGAACCAATGAAGAAGTTCATCCCCATAATGAGTAAATAAATAAGAATGGCTGCAACAAATACACCTGATCCTGATATTTGATTGCTGACATAGAATAAAATGGTATCTAGGATTTGTCCATTATAGACAATGACTTTAACGCTCATTGCAAGGATAATGAGGATAGCACCTGGAAGAATGGCAATAAGCCCTGATACAAAGTCTTTCATGATGTTATTGGTGTAATGGGCTGTATGACCTGCAAGTAATCCACCAACTAAGAAACAAAGCGCCATTAACGGCAATGCAAGACTTGATAAAACAGGTATCACAAAGCCTAATACGACTAAACCAATACCAACAAACATTGTTATCATAAATAATGTTGATGCTTGTTTTAGTTGTTTTTGTTTTGAAGGAGACCATTGAGGTAATTGTTGATAAGCTTGTTTAACTGCTTGGTCTTCTTCATAAACAAGTGATGCTTTTGGATTTTTTTCGATCTTTTTAGCATAACGATAAACAAATCCATAAACGATGATATAGGCACAAGCAAATACCACCAATCTAAAAAGCACCCCACTAAATAATGGTAATCCTGCAATTTTTTGTGCGATGCCTAATGTAAATGGGTTAAATGTTGCACTTGAAAATCCAAATCCTGCAGCTAAACCACTCATACCAATACCAACAAGGGAGTCCCATCCAAGTGAATAGGATAAGGCAATGGTAATTGGCACAAGTGCAATCAACTCTTCAAAAAGTCCAAAGATTGATCCAAATAACATAAAGACAAAGATCATCATGGCCATGAGTTGGTATTTTCGATGTCCAAACTTATTCACAATACGTGACATGAAATACTTCAATAATTGACTTTGTTCTAATACATAAAAGACGCCACCAACAATCAATAAGAATGCGATAATCATCATCACAACTGTTGCATCTTCACTCACAAAGACCTCTAGTGGTGCTGTGAACCAACGATAAATTGGTAATGATGGTGTTTGTATGTATTTAAAACTGTCTGGCACAAGCACAAGTCGCCCATCAATTAAAGCGCGATCAAAAGATCCCTGGGGAATGATTTTAGTCAGTACACCCGAAAACAACATGAGGCCTACAATGATCAACAACGATGTGACAAATGCTTTTTTCCCTATTTTTAAAGCATTGCTTTCCATATTACCCCTTATACTCCTTTTCAAAAAAATGACATAGTGCTTCTAATCCAAAGTCTAAAGCATCTACTGGTAATGATTCATTCTTATTATGTGCTTGTGTAGTAAAATCATACCCTTTAGGTAACTTAAGTGGCGTAAAACCATAAGTTTGTATCCCAACTTGTGATAAAAAGCGCCCATCTGTTACTGCAGCTAATACAAATGGAATGACATAACCATTTGGATCAAAATGATTGATTGTTTGTTTCAATAGATCAAAATGGTGCATATCTACTTGCGCTAAGTTTTGATCATATGCTAGCACTTCTAATCTGTAATCATCTTGTGATAACTTTGCATGTTTTCTTAAAACATCATGAATGTCTTGTAAAGCTTCGTTTATATCACTTCCAGGCAGTATCCTTAAATCTCCTTCAACACTCACAATACTTGGCATAACATTAACGTTTGTTCCTCCATGAACGATGGTTAAGTTTAGATTATGGTGTAAGAGTGGATCAAATAATGATCCTTGTTCATGTAATAAATCCAATATCGTATTGGTTAAATTTGGTTGAAGTAATTGTTTTAACAATAACCCTTTCATCCCTAATGGTTTTGCCATTGCTTCTATCATCAACTGAGTTGGTTTTGTGATTCTTGTTTTCAATCGATGATTCTGCAAAGCCTCAACACCTCGAGCCATCTTTTCCATAGATGTATTGTTTTGTTTCATTGAAGCATGTCCACCTTGAGCCATAAATTCAAGCTTAATATGAGCGACTTGCTTTTCTGCCACCATAATAGGATAAAACGTTTTACCAACTAGATCAATTGAAAACCCACCTATTTCACCAAATGCATAGTGAATATCTTCAAACAACTCAGGATGATGTTTTACCATAAACTGTGCTCCATAAGTCCCATGATTCTCTTCATCACTTAGTACAAGTAAATGGACATCATAGTCTAATTCTTTAGTTGATAAATGCATCATGGTACAAATAAACAATGAGAGAGGACCTTTCATATCCACAGTACCTCTTCCATAAATCATCCCATCTTCAATAATCCCTCCAAAAGGATCATAGTCCCAATCTTGACCCTCTACTGGTACAACGTCAACATGCCCATACATTAAAAATGGTTGTTTGGTTGGTTTTTTTGAACGATGTGTTACCCAAAGATTAGGTCTATTTGGATCAAGCGCGTATTGTTTTGTCTCAAGGCCACTTGATATCATGAGTGATTCAATATAATCAATACATGGTTTTTCATTACCTGGTAAATTAACTGTATTAAATTGAATGAGCTTTTGTAATACATCTATTGGTTTCATATTGTCTCCTTTTAAAAAAAGTTGATTAACTCAACTCTTGTTTTGATAAAACAACCATACGATCTTGACCTGATAAATCTTGATAGACTCGGTAATGATACGTTGGTAAATACTTCTCTATTTCAATCTCTAAACTTTCTTTTAAATCATAACCAATTTCAAGCGCACAAAACCCATCAGGTTTCAATACGAGTGGTAACTGAATAAACAATTGGCGATAATAGTCAAGTCCATCCTCACCACCAAAAAGTGCCATTTTGGGATCATGTAAGGTCACTTCATCTAGTTCATGGTTTGTTTTAATATAGGGGGGATTAGATACAATCACATCCATTTTTATGTCATCCATGATCCAAGGATAAAGTAAATCACCTTGCTTAAATACAATATCTGTTTTAAGTGCCTTTGCATTCTCTTTTGCAACCTCTATTGCTTTTTCAGAAAGGTCACTGGCATAAACATGGGCATTTGTTCGTTCAAGTTTAATGGTTGTAGCAATAGCGCCACTACCTACACCGATATCAACAACATTGATGACTTTATCTTGATAGAAGTGATTCATATAGTAGAGTGTTTTTTCAACCAGTTCTTCCGTTTCTTTTCTTGGAATCAAAACATGTTTATTTACATGAAACTGACGCCCATAAAAGTATTGGTAACCAATGATGTGTTGAACAGGGACATGATCTTTTATTTGTGACATGACCTGCTCCCATTTGTCATCAATGTCAATAGCTTCATCTAACTTTAAAAGCCAATCACTTGGTGATAAATTAAAATAAGCTTGTATCAACCATTTAGCGTCAACTTCATTGATATATGTTGTCAGTGTTTGATGTAAAAGACGATAACTAGTCATTTTCTCCTTGCAACTTCACACGTTGTTCCTCAGTAATCAATGCTTCAATGACATCATCTAGTTTACCTTCCATCACACGATCAAGCTGTTGAATGGTGAAACCAATTCGATGGTCAGTGACACGGTTTTGTGGGTAGTTATACGTTCTTATTTTTTCTGAACGATCTCCTGTTCCTACTTTACTTTTGATTTCTGCACCACGCTCATTTAATTGTTGTTGGACCATCATATCGTTGACTTTAATTTTAATTAGCAATAATGCTTTTGCTTTATTATCATGTTGAGAACGACCATCTTGACATGTCACCACAATACCTGTTGGTAAATGTGTGATACGAATGGCTGAATCCGTTGTGTTAACGTGTTGTCCACCAGCACCACTTGAACGATAAGTGTCGATACGTAAATCACTTGGATTAATGTCTATTTCAACATCTTCTGCTTCTGGCATGACAAGCACAACAGCTGTTGAAGTGTGAATACGTCCCTGTGATTCTGTTTTAGGTACCCTTTGTACACGGTGTGCACCTGATTCAAATTTCATTTTTGAGTACACTGCTTCTCCACGAACCATAAATGAAATAAACGAAACGCCACCAGCTTCATCATCTTCTGTTTCCATAACTTCCATTTTCCAACCTTGAGACTCAGCATATTTACTGTACATACGAAATAAATCACCAGCAAAAATCTTACCTTCATCGCCTCCGGCACCACCACGAATCTCAACCAATACGTTTTTATCATCGTTAGGGTCTTTAGGTAATAATAAGAGTCTTAGTTTTTCATATAATGGTTCTACTTGTGGTTCTAATTCTTCCAACTCCATTGATGCCATTTCAACAATCTCTGGATCTGATTCTTTCATTAATAATTTTGCTTCTTTAATACCTGTTGTAAGTTTTTTATATTGTTGATACGCATGATACGTTTCTTTAAGTGACCCTTGTTCTTTTGAATACTGAGTCATTTTTTGTATGTCATTTGCTAAATCAGGATCCATTAGTAACTGATCCAATTCCAAATAACGCTTTTCTATGAGGTCTAATCGCTCAATCATTTTATCCATAAATATCCTCCTGCTAGCTTATTATACCTTATTTTATCATACTTTTAAAGCAAAAAAGAACTGTCAAACAGTTCTAAGTTGTTTCAACTAACATTGGTTCTTTTTTTACCAAAGATTTTAACCAAACACCTTGTTTGAAACGCATGCTTCCTAACGCCAATCGAACAAACTGCTCAATTTGGTTGATTAAGAATAACACAACGACACTTTTAACCCCAAAGAACATGACGGCTGCAAAGGTTATTGGTAATCCAACCATCCACATGATACCACCATCGATAAACAATAGATATTTGGCATCACCACCAGCTCGAAGTGATGAGAAGAAAAACGAATTAAATAAACGTAGTGCAATTCTAAAGGCAAACATTTGAGTCAATAAAATCGCTTCAGCTGTAATGGCTGGTGCAAGACCTCCATATAAAGTTGTTACTAAGAATTCTGCAGATAAGTACATTGCAAATCCAACAACAATGGCAAGACCCAAACAAACAACTAAAAAGTACCTTGCATATTCTTTTGTTCGTTTAATGTTTTGTTTACCAAGCTCACTACCAAGTAGTGATGCTACCGCAGCGTTAACACCTGTAACAAGCGGGAAGAAAAACATAGAGATATTGGTTCCTACACGGTAACTTTCTAGTGAATCTTTACCTAACATACCAAATGCTTTGATATAAAGACTCATACCTAGTCCAAATAGATATTCATTGAACATAACTGGTACAAGTTTTTTAATGATTGGTTTAGCAAATTCATAGTCAAATGAAAACATTTCTTTAGCAGTACCCATAAATGGTTGTTTGGTTTGATAAGCATAAATGATATGAACAAACATACCTAAGCCTGTTGCAATTGCAGTTGCAAGTGCCGCCCCACCGACTTCTAATCTTGGAAAGCCAAACATCCCAAAAATTAAAATAGCATTTAAAATCACATTCACAGACATAACCGCAATTGAGACAAGTAGTGGTACAACTGTCTTTTGGATGTTTCGATACATGTAAGCAAACGAGAATCCGACAGCAGCAGGAACGTATGAGAACATCGCAAACATTAAATATTGCATCCCTTGATTGACAATGATTTCTTTACTTTCACTAGGGCTATAAAACCCAATAATGGCTCTACCAAGAAAAAATGCTATGGCCATAAACATAAGGGCGTTAACAACATTAAATATAAGTTGTAATCCAAACACTTTTTTTAGGTTTTCTTCATCTCCTGCACCATAATACTGTGCTGCATAAATAGCAATACCTGAGTTGATTCCAAATGCCCCCATATTCATAATGTTTTCTATTTGTGCACCAACTGATACTGCAACCAGTCCTCCAACACGTGTTACCATGGCACTATCTACATTTGCCAATGAATTTTGAACCAATTGTTGTAACACCAATGGCACTGCAATGGCTGCTGCTAAGCGATAAAAATGGATTGGACCAATCCACTTATTGACTCGTTCGTATTTCACCAAAACCCCTCTTTTCCGTTATTTTCCATTATACTACTATCACCTTAGAAATAAAAGTATATCTATCTTTATTTTTAACATTCTATTAACATGTCTTATTTCAAATGTGTATACTTAAGAAGACCAAATATTGAATATCCATTCAAAACCAAGTACTATAATAGAAGGAGGTGTCTCATGAAACAAATTAAAGCAAAATCAATCATTTATCCTGTTAAATCTAACGGTTGGTTTGACTACCAATACAATATGAACATATATCGAGGTTGTAGTTTTGGTTGCATTTATTGCGATAGTCGCAGTGATTGTTATCACGTTGAAGATTTCGATACCGTTCGCTATAAAGAACATGCACTAAGCATCATCCAAAATGACTTAAGAAACAAGAATAGTAAAGGCGTCATTGGAACTGGTGCAATGAGTGACCCTTATAATCCTTTAGAAAAAACATTGAAACTTACACGCCATGCATTAGAGTTGATTAGTGCTTATGGCTATGGCATTGGCATTGACACTAAAAGTGATCTTGTGACCCGTGATATTGATGTTCTAAAAGAAATACAAGTAAATGCACCTGTTATCGTTGAAATCACCATTACCACACCCCACGATGCTCTCTCTTTAATCCTAGAACCACATGCATCTCCTTCATCTCAACGTTTTGAAGCCATTAAACAACTAAGTGATGCAGGTATTTATTGCGGTGTTTTACTCATGCCTGTTTTACCTTTTATTGAGGATTCAGTTGAAGATATTCTTCTACTTGTCGATTTAGCACATCAAGCAGGTGCAAAGTTTATTTATCCCTATTTTGGTGTCACTTTACGTTCAAATCAACGCGATCATTTCTATAAACAGTTAGATAGACTATTTCCAGGGTTATCAAACACTTATAGAAAAACCTATCATCAACAATATAGTTGTGTAAGTCTCAAGGAACATGAATTGATGCGTGCTTTTAAACAAAGATGTCATGACTATGGTATTTTGTATGATTTATCTCAAATCAATCGTGCATTTCGTAAAGGTTACTATTTTCAACAAATGAACTTATTTGATGACTTTGATTGATTGTACTTACTTTTCGCATTAAAAAAAGATAAACACTGTTTACCTTTAAAACTGTTTCAATAAAAACAACACCGTAATCACAAACATGATACATGCCAGTATGAGTACACCATAACTACCAATCACTTTTAATGGGCTATAATACTGACTATGATGACCAATTAAAACAGAATGAACCTCTAAGTCAAAATACTCGATACGATATGTATCATGAAATAAATGTCGTTTTACACGAATCACTTCAATCTTTCTAACATCAAGTAAATGACTAACTTCAGGAATAATGGTTAATTCATCCGTTTTTAGGATACGCATAGATGTATCCCCAAAAATAGTATCAATGATTGGTTTGAGAGGACTAATTGTTGTGTCAACCTTTAAAAAGGGAGAATCAAGAATGACAATGTATTTATGACCAACCTCTAGCAACATTGGTTCTGTTTGTCTCATCATGTATTTGATGTCTACTTGGTCTTTGAACACAAGGACTCTTGGACTAGACATTAAACCTAAAATGCATCACATCGCCATCTTGGACAACGTAATCCTTTCCTTCTAATCGCACTTTTCCTGCTTGTTTTACCTTCTCTTCACTCTTGTATTCAAGTAAATCTCGATAATCATACGTCTCAGCCTTAATAAACCCTTTTTCAAAGTCAGTATGAATCACACCTGCACATTGTGGGGCTTTCATGCCTTTGGTGAAGGTCCAAGCACGTACTTCTTGAACACCTGCGGTAAAATAAGTACATAATCCAAGTAGATCATAAGATGCGCGGATTAAACGATCCAATCCACTTTCTTCAATACCTAAATCTTCTAAAAACATTTGTTTATCATCTGCCTCAAGTAGTGCAATTTCACTTTCTATTTTGGCACAAATAGGAATCACTTGTGCATTCTCTTTTTTAGCAACGTCACATAATTCATTATAATGTTCGTTTTGACTAGGATCAGCTAAATCTTCCTCTCCCATGTTGGCAACAAAAATCATTGGTTTAATGGTAAGTAAGGTATATTGTCTAGCAATTAGTTGTTCTTCTTTGGTTAAATCGACACGTCTTGCTGGTAAATCATTCATGAGCGTGTCTTTAATTTTACTTAAAACCTCATATTCAGCCATTGCCTCTTTGTCTTTTGTTTGTGCTTTTTTTTCAATACGACTCATGCGTTTTTCTACTGTATCAAGATCAGCAAAAATGAGTTCTAGGTTAATGGTTTCAACATCTCTTATAGGGCTCACACTGCCATCAACATGTAAAATATCATGATCTTTAAAACAACGAACCACATGACATATGGCATCAACTTCTCGTATATGAGATAAAAACTGATTTCCAAGGCCCTCTCCTTTTGAAGCCCCTTTTACAAGCCCAGCAATATCTATGAACTCAAATGTCGTTGGTACAATACGTTGCGGATGAATGATTTCAGCAATCGCTTGTAAACGTCGATCTGGTACTTCAACAACCCCTACATTTGGTTGAATGGTGGCGAATGGGTAATTAGCTGCCTCTACCGTTGATTGGGTAATGGCATTAAATAACGTTGATTTTCCTACGTTTGGTAAACCAACAATTCCTGCAGTTAATGGCATATTATCTCTCCTTCTTATTGAGTTTATCACATTTGAAACAAAAACAAAAGTCGTACCTTAAAGCTTCACGACTTTTTTTAGTTTTCGTTCAAACTCTCTTCTTGGTAACATCACAACACTTTGACATCCTAAACACTTTATTTTGATGTCTGCACCCATACGAACAATCTGCCATTCTTTTGATTTTTTGCATGGATGTTCTTTCCTCATTTCAACAATTGAATTTAAATCATATTCCATGAGTATCCCTCCTCATCATTGCTTGATAGGTATTCTTTAAAAGCATGGCAATGGTCATTGGCCCAACTCCACCTGGAACTGGTGTAATCATGCTTGCTTTGTCTTTTAATTTATCAAAATCACAATCTCCAACAAGACCACTTTCTAAACGATGAATGCCAACATCAATAACAATTGCGCCTTCTTTAATGTATGTGTCATCAATCATTTTAGGTTGCCCTATTGCAACAATTAAGATATCTGCTTGTTTAGTTATTTCTTTAATATTGGTTGTTTTAGAGTGCACAATGGTGACTGTTGCATCTTCATGAATCAATAAATGAGCCATTGGCATACCCACTATCTGACTTCTTCCCATCACGACTACTCGTTGACCGATTAAGTTAACTCCCTCTTTTTTCAACATGGTCATTATACCTTGTGGTGTACACGAAACAAGACCCTCTTGATTACTAACAAGATAACCAACATTTAATGGATGTAATCCATCCACATCTTTACTCGGTAATATTGCTTCTTGAATCACTTTTGTCTGAATGTGTTTAGGTAATGGTAATTGAACAAGAATACCATGAACATCTTTATTTAGATTCAATTGTTCAATTGTTCTTAGTAGTTGTTCTTGACTCACATCATTTGGTAGTTCAATTAAAGTTGACACCATCCCAATAGCCTTAGCTTTTTGAACTTTATTTTTAACATACACTTGGCTCGCCGGATCATCTCCAACTAAAACAACAACCAAATGTGGTTTAATGTCACTTAAAGCAATGCTTTCTTTTAATCGATCAAGCACATCCTGCGCATGTTTCTTACCATCAATAATCATTAAAACAACCCCTCAATCTTCCCATCATTATCAAGATCCATATGCATCGCTGCTGGTACTTTTGGTAATCCCGGCATAGTCATAATTTTTCCCATTTTAACAACCACAAAACCTGCTCCAGCAGATAAATCGATTCCTTGAACATGAAGCTCAAAAGGTCCTTCCTTTATATCAGGATTATCTGAAAACGTGTATTGTGTTTTTGCAACACAAACAAGCAAATCATCTTTTTGTGTTGTTTCAATCCAATTTAATTGTTCTAAAGCCAATTCGCTATATGTAACACCTATCGCACCATAAATAGATGTTGCAAGACGATGAATCTTTGTTTGAATAGAATCTGTTGCTTGATATGTAAAAGTCAAGTTTGATTGAACATCCATTGCATGCATCACTTTTTTACCTAAATCTAAACCACCTTGACCACCATCAGTAAAAACAGTCGAAATACTTACGTCAATCCCCTTATCTTTTAAATAATTCACTAACCAGTTAAGTTCTTGCTTTGTATCACTCATAAACTGATTGATACACACAACAACTGGCACCCCAAACCCTTTCATATTATCAATATGATGATCTAAATTATGAATACCTGCCTTAAGTGCATTTAAATCCTCTTGTGCAAGGTCCTCATATAAAGCGCCACCATGCAGTTTAAGGGCACGAATGGTTGCCACAAGCACCACAACATCTGGCTTTAGTTGGTGCATTCGACATTTAATATTCATGAATTTTTCAGCGCCTAAGTCAGCACCAAATCCTGCTTCAGTCACAACGACATCACCTAGACCCAATGCCATTTTTGTTGCAATGACACTGTTACAACCATGTGCAATATTGGCAAATGGACCACCATGAACAATGACAGGTGTCCCCTCTAGTGTTTGAACTAAATTTGGCATAATGGCATCTTTTAACACAAGTGCTAATGCACCAACAATGCCCAAATCACTAACGCTCACAGGTTGATTATCTCCATTTACACCAATAATAATCTTCGATAAACGTTCCTTTAAGTTAACAAAATCACTAGACAAGCATAAAATAGCCATGATTTCAGACGCAACCGTTATCATAAAGCCATCATTTCTCTCCGGACCATTATTTTTACCAATACCTATTTGAATTTGTCTTAAACTGCGATCATTCATATCAAGCACTCGCTTCCAAGTCACTTGTTTAATGCCTAGTTCATTACCAAAATGCAAATGATTATCGATCGTTGCACTAATTAAATTATGAGCCGTTGTGATAGCATGCATATCACCAGTAAAATGTAAGTTCAAATCCTCCATTGGCACAACTTGTGCATAGCCACCCCCTGCTGCGCCACCTTTCATACCAAACACAGGACCTAGTGATGGTTCTCTTAAGGCTACAATGCTTTTATATCCAAGTTGTCTCAAAGCATCAGCAAGTCCGATGGTTGTGGTAGACTTCCCTTCACCTGCTTTGGTTGGATTAATGGCAGTGACTAATACCAATTTCCCTTTTTGGGGACCTATTAATGATAAGGGTAACTTGGCTTTATAATGACCATAGGGAATCAATTGTTCACCATCAATGCCTAACACTTTAGCAACCTCATATATCTTATTGATTTTCGTACTTTGTGCAATTTCTATATCTGTTTTCACACCATCACCTCAATATCATTGTAACATAAAAAAAGATGAATAACATGCATCTTTAGATAGTTTATTACCAAATACAAGCTAGTTCACATAACAAAAAACCTCTACACTCTTTTCTAATTCAAGTACTGAATCAGTTCAATTATTTAAGCTAGTTTAAATAAATGCCAAAAAAAGCAGATGTTTCCATCTACTTTGTGACTAGATATTAAGATTTCTAATTGGTTTAATATACTTAAATCATATGTATCTTGATACAACTGATATTTCGTTAAATTGATACCTACCCATGAGTGATACTAGATACATCAAAATTGATAGATATGAAGAGCAAACAAAAGAATTCATTATGTATAAGATTGCCCCATTGAATAAAGAGAGGCCTGCATGTGTATTAAATTATAAAACCCCAGCTCAATACACAACTGATCTAGGGTTCAAATTGTTTTTTTAATACTGTCTACTTTCGTTTGACAAATTCAAATTTAGTGTTCTTATTTCATTTTACTTGCAATATGTCTTGCTACATAAATCCCATTTGCTCCTGCTTGCGCAAGCCCTCTTGTAAGACCAGCACCATCACCAGCTACATATAAGTTTTTAATATCACTTTCAAACCCTTCATGAATTTTAGGTCTTGTAGAATAAAACTTAGCCTCAACTCCATAAAGTAAGGTATGTTCATTAGCAATACCTGGTGTAACATGGTTTAATGCTTCAATCATTTCAATTAATGATTTCATTGTTTTATAAGGTAGTGCAAGTGATAAATCACCTGGAATGGCTTCTTTTAATGTTGGTTCAGTGAAACACTCTTTAAGTCGTTTCTCTGTTGTTCGTCTACCTTTTAATAAATCACCATATGTTTGGACTATTAAACCACCATTAGATAGTTTATTTGCTAAACGAGAAACCTCATGTGCATATTCATTAGGTTGACTAAATGGTTCATCGAACTTATGAGAAACAAGCAATGCAAAGTTTGTGTTTTTGCTTTTAAGTTTCTTATCTTTGAATGCATGACCATTGGCCAACATCGTGCCTGAGTGATTTTCTACAACCACATGACCAGAAGGGTTTGAACAAAATGTACGAACCCTTGTACCAACAGAAGTATTAAAGACAAACTTACCTTCATATAAATGAGTATTGATTTCTTCCATAACAATATCACTTACTTCTACACGAACCCCAATATCCACTTGGTTGTTGGACATACTTAGTTTATGCTCTTTAAATACTTTTGTTAGCCATGCCGATCCATCTCTTCCTGGTGCTAGCACAACATATTTTGATTCAATAAATGTGCCATCTTCTAATATGATTCCTTTAGCAACACCATCTTCTTCAACAAAGTCTTTCACAGCTTGTTTAAATGCCATATCAATATGATCCATTAAATAATCTCGTATGCTTGTTTGAATGATTAGGTTTTCATCAGTTCCTAGATGTCGTACTTTAGCACGAAGTAATTTTAGACCTACTTCATAACCACGATGTTCAATGGCTCGAACTGCGTCTGTTAAAGGATCTGTTATGGTATGTGTTGCCCCATGTTTAAGATTGATATCATCTACATAACCAATTAAATCTTCAACTTCTTGATCACTTAAATAATCAGTCAGCCAACCACCAAATTCACTCGTAATGTTAAACTTCCCATCAGAATAGGCACCTGCTCCACCAAATCCACATGTAATAGAACAAGCCGGTATACATCCAGGTTCAGTATCTCTAATGGTTGGACATTGTTTGATTTTCTTTAATAAGATTGGACACTTTCTATTGACAATATCGTGTCCTTTATCAATTAATAAAACACTTGCTTCTGGATGCTTTAAATGCATTTCATATGCTGTAAAAACCCCTGCAGGTCCTGCACCTACGATGATTACATCGTATTTTGCTTTCATTAATTCACCTCATTTATTCGATTGATTAATTCAAATACTAAGTCTTCTTCAAATCCTTTTAATATAAGTGTTTCATATATTTTTTGTTTTAAAGCTTCACCAGTGTATTTCGTACTAAAACGTTGATAATACTTTTCATACTGTTCAATTAAAATTAAATTTTCACTTAAATAATCCATGTTTAAATCCATCACTTCAAATGCTTCATCAATCACTTCTTTTTCATACCCTTTATCAAGCAACTCCTGTGTAATATGTTCAATCAAACGACTATGAGAACGTTTTTTATTTCGATTCATTTCTCTTTTAATTAAAACAATCACTTTCTCAAGCATAATCTCATGTTCATAATAAACACGATTACTATCAATTACTTGTTGATCAATACCACGTTTGGCCAAATCCTTACACGCTTTTTCAATTCCTGTTTGATAATAGGCAGCATCCTTTAGATATCGCTTTGTGTATTCATCATCATCAATCAAATGATGTTCCTCAAGTTTTTTAATCACTCGACGAATAATTAAATTAGAGATGTTTGAAACATGTTTTAAACGATCCTCTACCTCTTTTTTTGTATGACTACGTTTAATGACCCATTTCATCGCCTTTTCATATAATGGCACAATATCACTGTATTCTTTTAAACATTCCACTTGATGACGTTGGTAAAGTCTCCCTACCTTTATACCAAAGTCATTCACAATTTCCTCTGGTAAACATAGTTTAACTTTTGATTTTCCAACCTTAAACTCAACATCAAAACTATCAAGAGAACGACTCGTTTGAGTCATTGACATCACACGATATTCGATTGGGTGTGCATCTAGTACACGTTGATAGACATTGATGATGCTGTTGTAGAACACCTCAGTAGAAAATGGTTGAACACTTTCTTTTGCTTGTTTTTTCATTTCTTCTAAGTCTTGTTTAAGTAGCAATGACAACTTTTCAGTAAAGTCATCGGCATCTTCAAAGAAAATCCCATTGACACCTGGTAAAACAACATCCTTCAAATTGTCATCATAACGGCACATCACAGGCAATCCAGAAGCCTGAGCTTCCATAAATGTTAACCCTTGGGTTTCAGATGTTGAGGCAGATACAAAGATATGCCCCAATCGATAATAGAGTGGTACATCATCATTACTTACTGATCCTGTAAACACAATATCTAAGTTCAAGTTTGATGCTTGTTCCTTCAGTGATTCAAGTGCAGGTCCATCTCCAACAACAACAAATTGCAAATCTGGCATTGCTTTTTTTGCCTGCGCATAACCATCAATGATTAAATCAACACTTTTTTCTTTACCTAGTCGCCCGACTGTAATAATCGTTGGGGTATCTAAGATATTGTATTGTTTTTTCAGTACGTTTAGTCGCTCAAAATCAATCGCTCGGTCTTCAAAACGATTAAGATCAATACCTGTAGGAATCACGTCAATCACCCGGTCAACATCATAGCTTAATAACTGATGCTTGGTTTTTTCCGAAGGAGAAATCAAAGCATCACAGTGCCAACCATTAAGTCGACTCATACTACGTGCTAATCCTTTAACTATTTTATCAATAGGTTCGATGTTTTTACTGATGTAATGTGTATAATCTTCATAACTAGTATGATAAGTGTAAACCATTGGTACTTTTAAACTCTCTGCACATATTCGACCAAATATACCAATACCAAATTCTGTTTGTACATGAACCAAATCAAGATTCATTTGTTTAATAAATCGATAAGCTTTAAACGAATAGAAACTCGTTAATCGATTACCATATAACTTCTTTAACTCAATACCACCAATTCTAAGTACACGATCTTTTAATTCTACTTTAGCAATTGTGTCATTGGTCGTAATCACAAATACATTATGACCATGTTCCTCTAGTACTTTTTTTAATGTATCAACTGAAGTGGCAACCCCATTGATATAAGGTTTATATGTATCACTAAAAATCCCTATATTCATGACTAGACCTCCTCATTTAAGACACGTTCGTATACTGATTTAAGTGCCAATCCAATTTTCTCAATACTTTTTGTTTGTGCTTGCATGTAAGCTGCTTGTTTGGTTGATGGTAATGTCTCATTAAGAACACCTCTAATAAGCGTTTCAAACTGCTCTACACTTTCTCCCATATAACAATTAACCTTATCTTCCAACCATCCTTCATACACTGGAATGTTTCGAACAATAACATTTTGTTGACTCGCAAGTGCCTCTAGCACCACAATGCCTTCTGTTTCTTCAAACGATGGGAAAAAGAATACATCAGCACCACCAAATGCCCCTTCAATAACATCACCTTTAATATATCCTGCAAACTCAACATTACTTGGATGATTTTCTTTCACAAGATCTTTGATTGCTTTAGGCACTGATATCAATGGCGTATACCCAAACCAGATGAAACGAACATCTGGCATATGTTTAGCCACTTCAACAAAGTCAAATATCCCTTTTCTTTCAAAATACAAGCCAACACAAATAACAACTTTCTCATTTTCTTTAATATTGAAGTATTTTTTAAACATCGCTTCTTTATCTTCATCTCGTTGAAAACGATTCAAATCAATACCATTTGAAACAGCTTCAATTGGAACAGTAATGCCATAATTTTCTAGTAAATACTTAGAATATGGTGTTGGCGTAATAATATAATCAGCACTTGAATACAACTTAATTAAATGTTCTCTTAAAAAAGGAGCCAATTGATTGGATAAAATAAATGAGTTCTTAAAGTCCTCTTCAGTAGAATGTGCATGATAAATTACTTTTTTATTCATTTTTCTTGCCTTTTTAATCATATTTGCACTATTAATACCATATGTATTGATATGCAAAATATCATAATCCTCACAAGTCTCATCCGTTGTATAATCAATACCCATTTGGCTTAGTGCCATTTGTTGGTGCTTTAAAGCGCGACCAATGCCAGACTTTGATAATAAACGTTCTCCTTCAAAATACAATAGAACCTTCATAATATCCTCCTTCTTCATGTATTATATCATGAATAATATTTATATGGTAACATCAAAAATAGATATCTATATAAGTTAAACTTATAGCAAAAAAAGAGTGGTTCCCCACTATTCTGTTAGACCAAGCAACTCCAATAGACGATTTAAATCCGCAACATCTGTGTATTTTATTTGGATACTTTGGTTCTCTATTTTAACTTTTGAACCAAAACGTCTTGATAACTGACGTTCAGCAGCTACTACATGTACATCTCTTTCTTTTGTTTCTTTTGGCTTTTTATGACTATTAAGTTCTAAACCCTTCACAATGTTTTCAACATCACGAACACTTAATGATTCTTCAATTGCACGCTTCGCAATTTCTTGTGCCTTTTGGCTATCTAAAGTAATTAATGGCTTAACATGACCCATGGTTAAGTGACCCTTAAGAACACTTTCTTGAATCATATCTGGTAATTGAAGGAGTCTCATTGTATTGGCAATATGTGCTCTTGATTTACCAATGCGTTTAGATAACTCCTCTTGGGTTAACGAAAGTTGATCAATAATCAAACGATACCCTCTTGCCTCTTCAATTGTATTCAAATTCTCTCTTTGAACATTTTCAAGTAACGCTATTTCCATCATTTGTTGTTCATCAAAAGAAACAATAATTGCTGGAATGGTTACAAGCCCTGCAAGTTTGGCAGCACGAACACGTCGTTCACCTGCAATTAAGTCATAACCCTGAATCGATTGATTAACAATAATCGGTGTAAAAACACCATGCAACTTGATTGATTCAGAAAGTTCTTCAATCTTTGATTCATCGAAATATTGTCTTGGTTGATATGGATTCGGTCGAATCTCATCAAGTGCAATCTCAACCTGTGCTTCATTCTTTTCTAAATCATCAATCATACGTGAGACATCCCCACCAAAAATAGCGTCTAACCCTCTACCTAGTTTTTTATTTGCCATTTCGTATAATCACTTCCTTTGCAAGATCGGCATAGGCTTTTGCCCCTTCACACTTCGCATCATATTCAAATATAGATTGTCCTCTAGATGGTGCTTCACTTAATCGAATATTTCTTGGGATGTATGCTTTATACACTTTTTCTTTAAAGTATTTACGAACATCTTGAGATACTTCAATTCCAAGATTTGTTCTAGCATCAAGCATGGTTAATACAACCCCTTCAATTGCTAGTTTACTGTTAAAAAGACGTTGCGCTAAGCGAATGGTACTCAATAATTGTGTTAACCCTTCAAGTGCATAGTATTCGCATTGTACCGGGATAATAACACCGTCACTCGCCGTTAAGGCATTGGTATTTAATAACCCTAATGATGGTGGACAATCAATCACAATAAAATCATAGAAGTCTTTCACTTTTGAAATTTTTTCTTTTAATCTTTGTTCACGGCCTTTTTTAACTTCTGCAAGCTCTAAGTCAGCTCCTGCCAAGTCAATTGTTGCAGGGACAATATCTAAGTTTGGAACATGTGTTTTCAATGTCACCTCACTGATTTGAACATCATTTACCAACACATCATAAGTACATCCCTTTATCTGTGTTCGATCAATCCCAATGCCTTGTGTAGCATTTCCTTGAGGATCAATATCAATCATTAAAACACGTTTACCATGATAAGCCAATGCTGCTGATAAATTAATACTTGTTGTCGTTTTGCCAACGCCACCTTTTTGATTTGTTATTGCAATTACTTTCGCCATATTATCAACCTCTTTTCTTTGAACGATTCAATTTCATTTGACGTAGACTTTGAATTACTCTGTATTTAATTGGATGAACCACATAATCAAAATATCCGAAGAACTCAACCATGTCAGAACCATAATTTTTCTTAGATAAAAACAATCCATAATACTCATCATCCCTATTAACAATACCTGGAATACCAAAGAAATCAAATGTTTTCATTCCAATTGCTTGTGCATCCTTAAACTTAGCATCATACAAAATATTTGAGATTTTAAACCGACTAAGTGCACGTTCAGTATGGGAATAAATCGCCAACATTTCATCCTTAATCACAGAGCACATTGTAAATCCAACAATTTCGTGACCATGATGATTGTATTTAACTAATTGTTCTAACATTTCTTTCAATGCTTGTTTCAATTGAATTTGATCATTTATCAGCTTTCCACTCTTTCTTGTTTGTTTTTCCTTTAATATCTCAATTGTCTCATCACATTTTGAGATTGCTTGTTCAAGATTGATTTTTAGTTGATCTAGATCAACAGAAATCTCATAGTAACGCATATGTCCACTCTCTACTAATCCATTGTATAATGTTTCAAAATAAGATACTGGCTTTAAATGAAACTGTTTACTTGTTGACAGTTGTTCTCTTAATCTCATGAAATCATCAAATGATGGTTTATTGGTTACAATTACCTCAAATTGAAATAATTCATTTCTCTCAATCGCTTTACGTATTGGTTGATCATAATTTTTCACTATTTGTTCATATGGCTTAGTTAAATCAATCGTAAATGTATATCTTGGCTGTGCCACATGGTAGCCACTGAAGAATCCACTATGTTTAAACTTATGCTGCTCAAATAATGCCACCAAATCAAGTTCACTTGTTTCAATGACTTCTTTTGTTTGAAACCATTTTTGATATACAATTGGTGGTTCTACTCTTAGAAAATCAATTTTTAATTCACGCACAAAATCTTTCAATGATTCAATAAAAAAAACCACTAATTCATTATGTCGATAATCTAAAATTGGTCCTTTTGGCATATAGGCCATTGTTAACTTAGAATCACGGTAGACAAGTAGTAATCCCGCAGCAATCAATTGCCCCTGAGATTCAATACCAACATAATACCCTTCACACTCTTTTAAATGCTCTCCTGCCTCTTTCCAAGCTGGCATCTGTAAAAAGGTACTATGAGGTTGTTCATTTATCCATTTCAGATAGTTTTCTTTCGAAATATTTGTTTTAAATTCCATTTTAGTCCTCATTTCTAACCCTTGATGAACATCCAATGACTGTTTCATTTAAAAACAAAACGCTCATATAGAAATCATACCACAAAATGACTAGAAATTGAACCTATTCCATAAAAAAAGGCTGTCGTTAGACAACCAATTTTAACCAAAATAACGGTTTAATAAACCAACAAGTGCTTTACCATGACGTGCTTCATCTTTACCAATTTCATGCACGGCATCATGAATGGCATCAAGATTTAATTCTTTTGCACGTTTAGCAAGTTTGACACGGAAATCACATGCACCATTTTCACCATTAATCATTTTTTCAATGTTTGCTTTAGTGGTTGATTCAATTTTATCACCCGCTAATTCTTCAAAATGAGCTGCATGTAATGCTTCTTCCCAAGCAATCGTTTTAAACACTTCACCAATTTCAGGATATCCTTCACGATAAGCAAGACGCGCCATCGCTAGATACATCCCAACTTCAGTAATTTCTGCTTGGAAACATTGTAGTAAACCTTCATAAATTTCTTTATCTACACCTTTTGCTACTCCAAGTGTATGCTCATCAGCCCACACAAGTGTTGCTTGATCATCAAAAGGTACTATTTTATCTGGACCTGCACCACAAACCGGACATTTTTCATTTGAATCTAGAATTTGTCCACAAACTAAACATTTAAATTTCATTTTCTTCCTCCTTATTTTTCTTTGACTGACACATCATACAAATACCTTTCAAGTTAACTTGTGTATTGTTGATGGTAAAGCCAGTCTTTTGAACCAAGTCATTGAACATACTTTCATCAATTTCAACATCGACGACGCTGCCACATTGTTCACACAGCAAGTGACATACGCCATCCAAATCCGCATCGTAACGAGTTTCATACCCATCAATGCTTAATTCTCTTATTATGCCTTGTTCTACAAATATATTTAGGGTGTTGTAGACAGTCATTTTAGATAAAGTTGAAAGTGTTGGAGTTAGATGATTGTATATATCTAAAACCGTTGGATGCGATTTGGTTGACATTAAGTACTCCAAAATCTTGATTCTTGCATGAGATGGTCTAATGTTGGCTTTTACTAAATATTCGGCAATATTGTTCGCTTGCATTATGACCCTCCTTTATAATCAATACAATTTTATAATGATTATAATTTTATTATAGCATATATTCTTTTTATGTCAATATAAAAAGTATTGACTCTCATCAATACTTATCGTTTATTTACTTTTTGACGCCAACTATAGCCAAATCCCCTAATTGAATGAATAGCGTGGTCATTTAACTTCTTTCTTATACTCATGATATGAGTGTCAATCGCTCTTAAATAAGACCCACTTTCTTCACCCCAAACACGCTCGATTAATTCTTGTCTAGAAAAAGCAATGAATGGATTATTCATCAATAATAACAACAACTCAAATTCAGTGTATGTTAGATGAACCTCTTGATTGTGACTAAAAACCATGCGTGAGTGTTCATCAAGTGTGATACCATTTGAATACAAAAGTTGTTTTTTAGGTTTTGTGTTTGATCCCATTGTTTTTTGAATTCTTGCAAGAATTTCTGACATAGAAGCATTCTTGTCCATAACATCTAAACAACCAAGCGACAATAGATATTGCTCAAGTTTTTCATCAAATTGACTTGTTAAAGCAACAGCGTTAATATCCATCTCTCGAGCTAACTGGATGAGTTGATAGCCAGTGATAATCTCGATGTCAAGCTCCGTAATGATTAAATCAATGGAATCATGCTTCATAACCCAATAAGCTTCATCACCTTTTTTTGCCAGCGTAACATGAAATCCATGTTCTAATAAATAGTCATTTAACACTTTTTGATAATTGTCATTTGAATCAACAAGTAGAACCCTAAGCATCCATTCACCTCAACTTTAGATTATTATATCGCTAAAGTTTGTGGTTTATGTTCGTATTAGGTTTGAATTGTGTCAATATTTGATGTGATTTTTATCTAATATTTTTCTTAAATTTAATCAATAAACGATGCTCTTTTTCATCACTTTCTTCAATCACGGTTAATTCTACACCTGTTTGTTTAACCATTTCAACTGTTTTCTTAATGGTATTCACCGCAATACGAATATCTTGCGTGATACCCTTTTGTATGCGCTCTTCTTTTATACGCTCTTTTCCATTACGTCGTTCCACCAATTGCTCTGTTTTAGTCACCGTTAGCCCATGTTTTAAAACTTCACCTAATGCCTTAATCATTTGCGGTTCTTCTTTTAACCCAAGCAATGCCCTTGCATGACGTTCTGATATGCTTTTACTCATTAATGCTTCTTTTACTTCATTAGGGAGTCGAATTAACCTCAGTTTATTGGCAATACTGCCTTGCGATTTACCCAATCTTTTCCCTAGTTGTTCTTGTGTAAGTCCATGAATTTCAATTAATTTTTGATAAGCCAATGCTTCTTCAATCGGGCTTAAATCTTCACGCTGAATGTTTTCGATAATCGCAATCTCAGCCGATTTTAAATCACTATAGTCTTGGATAATCGCTGGCACTTCAGTTTGTCCTGCAAGAATAGATGCTCGATAACGTCTCTCCCCAGCTACCAATTCAAATGAATTTAAATCAAGTTGTCTGACAATGATTGGTTGAATCACACCATTTTGTTTAATTGATTGCGCTAGTTCTACTAGCTTGTTCTCATCAAAAGCTGTTCTTGGTTGATTTTGATTTGCTACAATTTGCTCTATTTTAAGTAGTTGAATACGATCTTCCATAATGCCTCCTAAAGTGGTTTCTTTTTAATTTGACTGTAGTTTCTTGGATACTTAATTGGTGTATGTTTGGTTTTTTTAATATAGACATTAACCCGTTGCGCTTGATCTTTTGGTAAATGAAATACATCAACTTCTATTATTTCTCCCCCTAGCTTCATCAATGCACCTTGAGCCTCTTTTATTTCCTCTTGACCTTGATTCCCCTTCAAAGCCATCATAATGCCACCCTTTCTAGTTAGTGGCAAACAAAGTTCAAGCAATATGTTTAACCTCGCAACAGCCCTTGCAGTTACAACATCAAATGTTTCCCTATGCGTTAAAGCAAACACTTCTGCACGCTCTGAAACTGCTTCAAAACCCTTTAAATCAAGTGCTACTTGAACTTCTTTTAAAAACTTTATGCGTTTGTCTAATGAATCTACAACTGTCACTTGCACTTCAGGAAAAGCAATCTTAAGTGGCACTGATGGAAATCCAGCACCCCCACCCACATCACAAAGTGTCTGTTTGTTTAATCGTCCATTAAATCCAATACTAAGTGAATCATAAAAGTGTTTTTCATAGACAGCCTCTTTATCAGTGATCGCTGTTAAGTTCATTTTTTGATTCACTTCAATAAGCATTGTATAATAATCATCAAACTGCTTCATTTGATGATCAGTTAAAACAATTCCCTTTGCTTCTAGTAATGCCCTAAATGTTTGTTCAGTCATTTTATCACCTCACCCATTATATCATTTTCTATATGAAATATAAAGCTATCTTTATTTCCCAAGAAATAAAGATAAGCAGTAATCATAACGTGTTGTAAAGCCATAAACAAAAAACAATCCTTTAGCATCTTCATTACGTTATATTCTTACTAAATTAATCATACCATAAAAAAAAGCATTGCTACCTCCCAATAAAGAGTGCAATACCATTTACTGAATCTGGATAATCTGTATAAACAGCGATACTTTTCGAACCCGTATGTTGATCAATCACTGCTTTTGCTTCATCTACTGTATTTACAACAACAAGTTGGTAATCGAAGCTACCAAAGATATTGATTTGAAACCCACTATTATACGCATGATCATAAATCGGTTTAACAAAATTCTCAACGGCATAAACCGAGTTACTCATATATCTCACTGGCATAACCTCAAAACCTTTTAGACTCTCCTTTGCAAGATTCCCTGCTTGATCACTGATTGAGAAAGTCAAATCATATGTTGGCACAGATTCTGATAATATGTTTGAAACACCAATAAATTGTTCATCAATCGTTACCTGATCCGCTGTTAGATTTTGATCTAAATTATCAGAAACACTTATGATTGCTTCTATAGCATTCCTTGTGGTTCCTTTAATATAAAAGAAATGAGGGCTCACAAGCTTTATGGTTGGTGGTGTGGTATCCACGACATGCACAGTAAGTGGATGTCGATACAAGACCCCATCTACTTTAATTTCTAATTTTATGTCATATGTCCCTAGAGCTGCTGTATTCAAAGTCCCTGTATACGTCATTTGATCTGTTACATCATTTCCTTTTTCATCATTAATTGTGAAATATGATGTTGGATCAAAAGTTGTTCCTGCTTCCAAAGTAATTTCATTAATATCTGTTTGTATTGGTCTAGCACTTGTCCCACAAGCTACTAAGAATGTTACAAGAACTAAAATAAGGGTTATTTTTTTAATCACGTTTTCACCTCTTTTTTATTATACAAAATACTTGTTGACAATTCTAGTCATTTAGCGATAAAATAGAAAAGAGTTACTTTTTGTAAACAATTTTTAGATTAATAATTTAGTTTTTTATCAAAAAGGAAATATTTTGTAATAAAAGAGGTGACAATATGTCAAATGCATTTTCAGAGAATTTAAAAGCTGCTAGACGTGAAAAGAAGTTGAAACAATGGGAAGTTGCTGAACATATCGGTATTGCTCGTACAACTTATGCAAATTATGAGATGGGTAAAAAAATGCCTAAACTAGATAAGGTACATAAGCTTGCTGAACTACTAAGTGTATCAACCGATTTCCTACTAGGTCCTAGTGATCAAACAAACTCAAATATTATGGTAAGCCAAGATAAAATTACTGCCATTCCTGTCTTATCATATCCCCAATTTGATTTAGATAACATTGATCCTGAATCAATTATTGATTATCGTTACTATGATCGTCTTATTAATATTGAACACGATTGTGCAATATTTCAATTAACTGAAGGCTTAGATCGTCTCAATCTTTCTGTTGGTGATCTCGCTTTGGTTCGCTTTCAAAATACGGCAAATGAAGGTGAATATGTTTATATTGTTTATGAGGACCAAGTCATACTAAGACAATTGTTTTATACCCCTGATGCCATTATTTTGGGACAAGTAGATTCAACAGATCAACCACTTATTGCATTTGATGATGATTTTATGAATGGAAAAGTTAAATTTGTTGGCATTGTCATTGAATGGGTTAAACGTATGGAAATAGAATAACGACAAGCTTTCACTTGTCGTTTTTTTATGTCTTAATTAGCAATCTCATTATCTATGTCAAAGCAGTAGCTCGTTTCCCAATAATAAGTTTGTTCATCCATATTTTCTTTTATATTAACATGATTTGGTACTTCTTGAGGCTCTAAACAAATACCTAAATGAGGACGTCCTACTTTACCATTTAAATCTAGCCTAGAGTCTAAAAAATTACTTGTGTACACAACAACCACTGGCTGATTTGTATGCATGGTTAACCTTCTTTTGGTATGAGGTTCTTTTAAAACGATTGTTGGACTTGTTAAGATGAATGGGTGATCAAACCCCTTAGTATAGTCAAAGGATTTGTCTCTAGGACAGTCATGGTTACCAATCATCTTTGATTGATTGAAGTCAAAACAACTGTTATCAGTATTCTTTTTTTCTCCTGAAACTCGCATGTCTTCTGAAACCTCATAGAATTGATCACTTTTAAGTTCTAAACGATGTCCTAATACGTTACCTAATGCATCACCATTTAAATTAAAATATAGATGACTTGTCATGTTTATAGGACCTTTAGGGTTGCATATTACATGAAAGGTTGTGTTTAACACATTTCCCTTTAGTTCATAACAAACTTGAACATCATAAGCACTTGGATAATTATCTATGCCCTTAATATGCTGATGTCTAAGCACTATTTTTGTTGGAGTTTGCATCTCAATTTGAAAAGTTTGAAAAGAGAATCCTGCATATCCACCATGTAGATGATGTGGTGCTTGGTTGATTGTTAATTGCTGATCAAGATAACGACCATTGGTTACCCTTCCTGCAAGTGGCCCAACAACTGCATTGATGTAAGCAATATTATTTTTATTCACGTAGTCTTCTTCATGCGTAAAAGTTAATAAAAGGTTTTGTCTTTCTTGTCGTTCATCTTTCATGATGATGGTTGTTAAAGTAGCACCATAGTCGATTCCTTTAACAATTAAGAATTCATTTTCTAGCGAAAAGGATTTCATGATTCATCTAACCGACACGATAAACGATGCACACCTTCACCAACTGATGCGATAATAAATGTTGGTTCATAGCCGATTGTTTGAGTGTATCCCTTCTTTACTTCATCAATAAAACGATCCAATGCTTCTTTTTCAACAAGATTTACTGTACAACCACCAAATCCAGCACCAGTCATACGCGCTCCAATAACCCCTTTTTGATTCATTGCCAATTCCACCAATGTATCTAACTCAACGCCTGTTACTTCATAATCTTCTTTTAGCGAACGATGTGATGCTTGCATAAGTTTACCGAATAATTCAAAATCATGTTGTCCCAGTGCTTGAACTGCTTGCAATGTTCTTTGATTTTCTAAAACCGCATGCTTCGCTCTTTTTTTCAAAATATCATTTGTAATAAGGCCACTGTACTTTTCCCACATTTGCTCATCAAGATCACCTAAGCTATTAATCGACACTTCTTTTTGTAGCACTTTTAAAGCTTCTTCACATTCTGATCTTCTTTGATTGTATTGCGATGCTTCAAGTTTCCTTTGTTTATTTGTATTCACAATAACTATTTTAACATCACCTAGTTGTAGTGGTGCATATTGATAAGAAAGCTTGTTAGTATCTAGCAATATAGCATGTTGATTCCTTCCATGGGCAATCACAAACTGATCCATGATACCACATTGAACACCAATAAACTCATTTTCTGCTTTTTGTGCGAGTAAAGCTAATTTTGTTTTATCTAAATCAAATCCACATAAATCCGCTATTAAATATCCAGTTAAGACTTCAATTGAAGCTGAACTAGATAATCCCGCCCCATTTGGAATATTTCCTGAATAAACAATATTCAACCCTTGTGATATTTCATATCCTGATTGCTTCATAACATAAATCATGGCTTTTACATAGTTACTCCAATGATTATCAATCTTTTCTAGATTTATTAAATCAAAAATTGTTTCATTTTCTTCATTCATATTTAGTGAGAAAACGTGTACCTCTTGATCCTCTCGTAAAGATGCCATAGCATATGTCCCGATTGAAAGTGCACATGGAAAAACATGGCCACCATTATAGTCTGTATGTTCACCAATCAAATTCACTCGACCTGGTGCAAAATAGAGTCTTCCGTATCCACCATTTAATAAATGAAATGTTGTACTAAGTTCTTGTATTATTTCCATAAAAGCCTCCTTGTAAGCGTATACAACAATTATACACAATTTTAGCTTATTTTTCAACAAACAAAAAAGTGCCTAAGCACTCTTCAAATAAATTAATAAAACAGAAATATCGCTTGGGCTTATACCTGAAATACGACTCGCTTGTCCAATTGTCATTGGTTTTATGATGTTTAGCTTTTGTCTCGCTTCTAATGCAAGATTTGGTACAAGGTCATAATCAATTCCCATAGGAATTCTTTTGTTTTCTAATGCAAGATGTTTCTTTGCTTGACGATCGCTTTTTTCAATATATCCTTGAAACTTTACTTCAATCTCAATCTGTCTTTGATCATCATCTGTTAATCCTTCTAGTTCCACAAACGCCATGAGCCAATCCAAATGAACCTCTGGGCGTTTTAATAACTCTAATGCAGAAATACCTTCATATAAAGGAACTCCTGTTAATTCAACAAGAGCATCATTCAATTGATGCTTTGGTGTAAATCTTGTTTCTCCTAATACATCTTTAGCAACTTGAATACGCTTAATTTTTGTATCAAATCGCTCTTTTTGTTGATTATTTATGAGTCCTATTTCATATCCTATAGGTAACAATCTTTGGTCTGCATTATCATGTCTTAGCAATAAACGATACTCAGCACGTGACGTAAGCATACGATATGGTTCTTTTGTTCCTTTGGTTACTAAATCATCAATTAATACACCAATATAGGCTTGATCACGTCTTAGAACCAAACCTTCTTTTTGAATAGAATCTAAGTAAACATTAATCCCTGCCATCAGTCCTTGGGCTGCAGCTTCTTCATAGCCACTTGTCCCATTAATTTGACCAGCTGTAAAGAGATGATTAAGTCGTTTAGTCTCTAAGGTTGGTTTTAGCTGCGTTGGTTGAATGGCATCATACTCTATTGCATAAGCATATTTAATAATCTCACAGTTTTCTAATCCAGGAATTGTTTTAAGCATGGCTTCTTGAACATGGTGTGGCATAGATGTAGAAAACCCTTGAACATAGATTGTATCCATTTCGAGTGATTCTGGTTCTAAAAAGATTTGATGGCGTTCTTTATCTTGAAAGCGTACAATCTTATCTTCAATTGACGGACAATATCTAGGCCCAACACCCTTAACAAGACCTGAGTACATGCTTGATTCATCTAAGTGATCTTGAATGACTTGATGCGTTTCATTTGTGGTATAAGTTAAGTAACAAGGAATTTGTTTCTCAACAGGTGTCCATGTCGTTGTATCAAAACTAAAGGACAAGAAGCGATCAGTTCCTGGTTGTTTTTCTGTTTTACTATAATCGATTGAATCTTTATGAATACGTGGTGGTGTACCTGTTTTTAGTCGAATGATTTCAAATCCTAAATCAGCTAATTGATCTGAAAGATGTAAGCTTGGTTTTTGATTATCGGGACCAGACACTGTCGATGTATGTCCAACTAAAACAGCAGCATTCATATAAGTACCTGTTGTAAGTATGACATAGTTTGACATAATTTTTCTTCCGTCACTTAGTTCAACACCTATAACGGTTGTTTTTTCCTTGTTAAGTACCAGTTGGGTAACCATACCTTCTATAACATCTAAATTAGGTTCATTTAAAAGAATTTCTTGCATTCTTTTAGGATACATCTTTTTATCTGCTTGAGCTCGAAGTGACTGAACACCTGGTCCTTTTGCAGTATTAAGCATCTTCATTTGAAGATATGTTTCATCAGCCGTCTTCCCCATTTGTCCACCAAGTGCATCTATTTCTCTCACTAGTATACCTTTGGCAGGACCACCAATTGACGTGTTGCACGGCAATTGCCCTATGTTGCTTATATTACCTGATATAAGTGCTACTGACATATTTAAACGTGCTGGTGCGAGCGCTGCTTCAATGCCTGCATGTCCACCACCTACGACGATTACATCATACATTTTATCACTTCCTAACTTCATCATTATAACATACTTATTGCTTTCTTTAAACCATGACACAAAGTAAAAAGAAGCGTTAGCTTCTATAGTACTTTATCTAAGAATGATTTAGTTCTTTCGTTTTGAGGATGTTCAAATAATGCAATTGGTGTGCCTTGTTCCTGTATCACACCTTCATCCATAAAGAAGACTCTTGATGCTACTTCTTTTGCAAATCCCATTTCATGTGTCACAATAAGTAGTGTCATACCTGTTTTTGCAACATCTTGAATAACTTGTAATACCTCTTTTACCATTTCAGGGTCTAGAGCTGATGTTGGTTCATCAAATAATAATACTTCAGGATTCATGGCTAATGCTCTTGCAATGGCAACACGTTGTTTTTGCCCACCTGATAATTGTTTAGGGAAGTTATCGCGTTTGTCCTCTAAACCCACTTTTTTAAGCAATGCTTCTGCTTGTTTTACTGCTTCTGCTTGAGGTGTGTTTAGCACTTGTATGGGTGCCAGTGTGATGTTCTCAATGACTGTCATATGGGGAAATAAGTTAAAATGTTGGAATACCATTCCTACTTTTGTTCTAAGTTGGTTATCATTCATTTTAGTGATATCTTCTCCCTCTAGTGTAATTGTTCCACTTGTTGGTTGTTCCATGAGATTGATACATCTTAAGAATGTTGATTTTCCTGACCCAGAAGGTCCAATAATAGCAATCACTTCACCTTGGCTAATCGTTTCATTGATGCCTTTTAGTACTTTTAGTTTACCAAAGCTTTTCTCTAATTGATTAATGTTTATCATATTGACTCACCTTCTCTTCATATTTTTTCAATGCCCATGCTAGTACGGATGTTACTATGAAATAAATAACTGCTGCTACAAGTAGTGACTCTAAACGTTTATAACTTGCAAGTCCAGCTTTATCTGCCGCATACATTAAGTCAGTTACTCCAATAACCGAAACAATTGATGATTCTTTAATCATAACAACAAATTCATTTCCTAATGCTGGTAGAACATTTTTAATCGCTATTGGCATCACAATCATTTTCATTGTTTGTTTTTTTGATAATCCAAGTGAACGACTCGCTTCTACTAATCCACTATCTACATTTTGAATTCCTGCTCTAAATATTTCCGAAACATAAGCACTCGAGTTCAATACAAGTGCGACGAGTGCACCAAATAGGTAGCTTGATTGAGGTATCCATGAAACTTCCGGGAAATTTATACCAAATCGAGGTAATCCAAAGACAATGATATAAACTTGAACAAGCAATGGTGTCCCTCTTAAAATAGAAACATAAGCACCAAATATGGCTTTTATGATACCATAATTTGAGAGTCTCCCTTTTGCAATGATAAACCCTAATGCTGTTCCAACAAGTACTGTAAACAATGAAATGGCTAGTGTCGTGATTAACCCATTAACAAACATTGAACGGTATTTCCATAAAAATCCAAATCCTAAATCTTGGTTATTTGATTCTGCACTTTCATTTGATTTTTTTGTTGCTTCCTCATACATGGTTTGCATTTCACCACTATCATTTAATTCTTGAATCACAACATTAATTGCTGCAACCAAATCTTCGTTTCCTTTAGGAACAGCAACTGCCATCCCTTCACTCCCTTCACCGCCAAAGGTAAAGTTTCCCATAACTGCATTTTTATTACTTAATAAATAGTTCTTTGCTGAATTTTCACTAATAATCAATGCATCTAATTTACCAGTATTTACTTCTGAAACAAGCATACTTAAGTCTTTTAAAACAAGTGGATTAGTAAGTCCTAGGTCAGTCGCTATTTGTTCTTGAAGTGATCCAAGTTGAACACCTACTTTGAATTGTTTAAGATCTTCTTCTGTTTGAATTTTATCCGCAACATTAATGTTTGCGATATAAGTTTGATTTCCTGCTAAATAGTTGTCACTAAAATCAATTGCTTGACGACGTTCTTCAGTTGGACTGAATCCTGAAATTCCAAGATGACCTGTCCCCGATGTCAAAGCTATGATGATACTATTAAATTGCATTTCTTGAATCACCAGTTTTACGCCTAGATGATCAGCAATCTTTTGTGCCAAATCAATATCAAATCCTACAACTGTTGTAACACCATTTGCTACGGTTGTGTAAGCAAACGGTGGGTAGTCCGGACTTGTTAAGACAGTTAGTTCCCCTTTTGTAAGAATATCTTTCATCAACGGACCTGCATTGGTAAGTAATTCGTTTTTTTCACTTGTAGATAGTGTGTCAACTTTCGTTGTTGTTTGACATGATGTCAGCATAAACGCACCAAGCACCATCACTGCTAATAATAATTTTTTCATACAATCCTCCCTTTCATAAAAAAACGTCTCCTATCTAAAGAGACGTTAATCGCGGTGCCACCCTTCTTGATATAAAAAAAACACCAATCGTAAAGAGACGTTAACCGCGTTGCCACTCTTCTTGATTGATGTATTCATCATATCCACTCTTGCCGATAAGGGGGCTACCCAATGACTCTACTAATTTCAAGTCATTCCCTCCAAAGTGCGTTTCATTGTTTTTCCATGTTCGCCTTCCACCAACGCCAACTCGCTATAATTTCAAAAACAACTAATCTCTTTTTCATCAGGTTTGATTAACTCTTATTATACATAGTTGATTTTCATTGTCAACTATAAATTTAATATTTTTGTTTATTGTTTGTTTTTATAGGTTTTGTTATAATGAAAAAAAGGAGGTTCTCATGAAAAAACGTTTTTTACTAGCATCCTCTATTATTGCAGTTGCATCACTTAGTCTATTAGCTATTGTCACACTTATTAAACTAAATGAAGCTATTGAGATGGAGGATCAAAATTATATAAAAGAATAAAGCGTATGATGCATACGCTTTTTACTTACCACTCATGATTTCTTTGATAATTTCTGCCTCTATTGTCACATCAACGCGTTGAAATATTGGTTGCCCTTTGATTACTTTTACATTTTCAAGTGCATTGAATTGGTGAACAGATTCATATTTTCGTAACTCTTTAGGTATATTCAATTGTTCGAATATTGTTTTTGGCGCTTCAAGTAAGAACCCTTGTAAAACAATACCAACAATACGCAATGTATTCGCTAAATGATTCATGACTGATCCTAGTTCGACTTGACGCTCCGGGTCTTTTGCAAGCACCCATGGCTGTGTTTCATCAATGTATTTGTTTGCACGTGAAACAAGTTCGAATAGGTCCTTTAATGCTTTATCAACATAAAGCATTTGCATTTGGTTATCTACTTTTTCAATGGTAACGGCAGCAAATGTTCTTAACTGTTCATCATATGGTGTTTGATCAGTTGTATATGCCGGAATGACACCATCAAAATACTTATCAATCATTGCAACTGTACGATTTAATAAATTGCCTAAATCGTTGGCCAAGTCAACATTGATCCTTTCTAAGAAAGCTTCCGGTGAAAAGACACCATCTTGACCAAAAGGTATTTCTCTTAGTAAATAATAACGTGCTGCATCTAATCCATAACGTTCTATTAATGTTTCAGGATAAATCACATTCCCTTTTGATTTAGACATTTTGCCATCTTTCATAACAATCCAACCATGAGCAAATACTTTATCAGGTAATGGTAAGTCAAGTGCCATTAACATGATTGGCCAATATATGGTATGAAAACGCACGATGTCCTTTCCTATAATATGTATTTTTTCAACATCATTTGCCCAGTACTTATTAAATAATGTCTCATCTTCGCTGCCATACCCTAATGCAGTGATATAGTTAGACAATGCATCAATCCAAACATAGACAACGTGTGCTGGATCTTCTAATACTGGAACACCCCAATTAAATGATGTACGTGATACACATAAATCTTCAAGACCTGGTTTAATGAAGGTATTGACCATTTCATTTTGACGGCTTGCTGGTTCAATAAAGGTTGGATGTGTTTCATAGTAGTCTAGTAGTTGATTCGCGTATTTTGACATCTTAAAGAAATAGGCTTCTTCCTCAACTAATTCAACTCTTCTTCCACAGTCTGGACACTTGTGATCATCAACTAACTGTGTTTCTGTAAAAAATGTTTCACATGAAATACAATAGTACCCTTGATACTTGCTCAAATAAATATCTTCTTGTTTTAATAACTGTGAGAATATTTTTTGAACAACTTTCATATGTCTTGGTTCTGTTGTTCTAATAAAATCATCATAATCAATACCCATTGTTTGCCATAGTTTTTTAATATCTGATACAATATCATCTAAGTAATCAATAGGAGTTAACCCTTTTGCTTCAGCAGTTTTTTGTATTTTTTCACCATGTTCATCTGAACCAGTAAGAAAATAAACATCTTCTCCAATTAGTTTTTTATATCTTGCAATCGCATCTGTTACAACTGTTGTATAGGCATTACCTATATGTAGTTTAGCACTAGGGTAATAAATTGGTGTTGTGATATATGTTTTCTTTTGCATTTCATTTGTCCTCTCTTTCATAAAAAAAACATCCCTAAGGACGCTCTTGCGTGGTACCACCTTAATTAACACATTTTTGTGCACTCAGTGATTTAACGCATACTTACGTCTACTTTTACATGTCAAAGTAGCAGCTCCTGAGCCATTCATATTGAAGATTGGGTTGGATTTCACCAAATTCCAACTCTCTATAACCAATTAAATCAATATTCTCTCATTCGTAGCCTTTATTGCATTATATCAAATATAGTCGATAGAATCAACGTTTATAAATGATAATATACATTCTTTATGCGTTTTAATAAAGCACTTGACTAAGTGTTCAAAATCAAGACTTGATAAGACATTAAACATTGCTTCTCTTGTTTGAGGGTTTGGTTGACTAAACAAATCAACCAATAAATTCGTTTGATCACCCAAATCAAATAATTTGAATCCTTCTATTAACAACTTTAAATCATATTTATATAATTCATCAATCAATTTATCTTCAAAAAAGAAATCATTATAAAATAGTTGAAAGCAATGGAACGCTTCTAAAACAAAAGGTAGTGGTTTTAAGTCAACATAAACATAGGTATAAATGGTTTGATTTAACTTAATTTCAATTTCTTCAATTGTTGCTTTGTTCATGATATAAATCATACACCTCATTTTTACCCATTTGCCTTTCGATTGCAACCTTCTTTATGGCCTCTTTTGTTTTTAGTCCTGTTGCTTTGTACAAATCAACTTGTTCTTGGATACTAGTTTCATACTTGAGATCAGATGTTTGTTGGTACCCATCAACCACAATTACAAACTCTCCTTTTAACTTTGACACACTTAAGTGCATCGTATCTAAGTATCCATATTTAATTTCTTCAAATTTCTTTGTTAATTCTCTTGCCACGACAACCCTTCTAGTTCCTAGTACATCATGCATGTCCTTGAGTGTTTCTTCTATTCGGTGTGGTGCTTCATAAAAGATAATGGTTCCCTGTTGATAGAGCAATCGTTCTAATTCTTGTTTTCTTTTACTTGGGTTAGCATTCAAGAATCCATAGTAATAAAAATGTTGAGCATTTAACCCTGAACACACGAGTGCATTTAATGCAGCGTTGGCGCCGGGAATGCATGTCACTTTAATTGACTCATTGATACATGTGGAAACGAGTTCACTTCCAGGGTCTGAAATGATTGGGTATCCTGCATCACTCACAAGCGCCACATCATGCCCATCTCTTAAGTAGTTCATTACCCGATCTAGTTCATATACAGTAGAGTGTTGATGATATGAAACCATAGGGGTATCTATATCGAAGTAATTTAGCAGTTTAGATGTCACTCTTGTATCCTCACAAGCCACATAACTACATGTCTTTAATGTATTAATCGCTCTAAATGTCATATCATCTAGATTACCTATTGGGGTTGCAACAATATATAGTCTACCTGTTTCACTCATTAATCTCACCTCCAAAATATGACATGACTTCATCTGAGTAACTACCATCTTCATTATGTGCAATGAGTGGTGGTTCTACAATAAAGCCTCCTCTTTTTCCTTTGTATATGCCTTCAATCATGAGCATATGCGCTCGTTTAGATTCTTTTGGATGGATAAAACGGATTCTTTTGGGCATAATGTCATATGACATCATCATATCCATTATTTCGATAAATCGATCAGGTCGATGAATCATTGCAAATCTGCCTTGGTTTTCAAGTAGTCTTGAAGCATGCTCAATTAACTCTTTTAAATTGAGCGTTATTTCATGTCTTGCCATCATAATCATAGGATTCTGTTTTGTTTGTTGGTGTTGATTGAGATCAAAAAAAGGTGGATTACAAACGATTAGACCAAATTTTTTTTCATTATTTCCAAGGGAATATGTTTGAACAGCTTCATGAACTACTGTTATTTGATCTTCTAAATGATTTAGAACAATATTTTTTTGAGCAAGATCAATTGCTTCCTTTTGTATCTCTAGACCAATAATAGGTTTATCACAACGAGTCGAAAGTAATAATGGAATTGCAGCATTGTTTGTTCCGATATCTAGAATACGCTTAACGTCCTTATTAATTGTAACAAAGAAGGATAACATAACAGTATCTAAAGAAAAATTAAACATATCTTTCCTTTGAATAATTTGAAGACCTGGGTAATTCAAAAGTCGGTGCACTACTTCCATCTATTTTGCACCTATTAGATCAACATCAACAAATTGAATGTCCCCTTGGTTTTCAATTTTTACTTTTCTCATTAATATATTCATACCTGTTACTTTATATCGTTCCCCTTCATAAACAACATGTGCGTTCATTTTAGGGAACCCTTTTCTAAGTTCTGTGTATGTTTCATTCTCATATTTTAAGCAACACATTAATTTACCACATGCACCTGATAATTTAGGAATATTTAATGCAAGTGCTTGATTTTTAGCCATATTGATGCTGACAACAGAAAAGTCCCCAAGAAACGTAGAGCAACAAAGTGGTAGTCCACATACACCTAATCCACCCATCATTTTCGCTTTATCCCTTGCACCTATTTGTTTAAGTTCAATTCTTTTTTTGTACTTTCCATTAATAATTTTCAAAAGTGCTCTAAAATCAACCCGTTGTTCAGACACATAAATAACAACTAATTTTGATGCATCTAATGTTAGCTCACAACGAACAACACGCATATCTAGTTTAAGTTTGTCTATTTCTTCTTGTATCTCAACAACATATGCTTTTGCTTTTTCTTCATTTTGTTCATGTTTTACCTGATCTTGATCTGTTGCTTTCCTAATAATTGGTTTCATATCACCTTTGATAGCAATAACCTCTTCTTTATTTACGTGAGAAACAACTTCAGCTAATTCATTTCCTCGAACAGTTTCAACAACGACAATTGAATTAATCTCATGTCTTTCTTTTGCAGTAAAAAAATAAGTCTTCCCATACGATTTAAATTTAACGCCATATATGTTCATATCTATCCCCTCCATTCATTCTAAACAATAATTGATCCATCAATAGTGATGTATTCATATTTGTATTCAATAACTTAGATTCATAATCAAGCACGAGCATCATCTTTTTATCTAAATCCTTTTGTGTTGATAGTTTGGTTATGATCTTTCCTATGCATTTGAAATATCGTGGTTCTTTAAATACACTTTCTTTCAATCCATAGTACACGATTCTTAAGAACAGTTGTAAATCATCCTGTTCACTAAAGTTTTTCATTAATTCTATTTGAACCAGCACATGTGGTGTTTCTTGATTCCCTAGCTTCTCTAATGTTTGATATGCAATGTGCTTAATGGCTTTGTATCGTTCTGATTCAATCATCTCTATTGCTTTTTGGTAATCATCAAATAAATGAGAAATGATGTATGCATCATCATCACTTACACCTTTTTCTATTAAATTAGTTACCTTATTGGTGACGCTATCACTTTTTAAAGAAACTAATTGACATCTAGATAATATAGTAGGTAACACTTTTTCAATGTTATTGGTAGTTAGTATCGCATATGTTTCACCATCTGGTTCTTCTAAAAACTTTAAAAGGCTATTAAGCGATTCTGTTGTAGCATTTTCAATAACATGGATAATATAAATTTTTTTACCCGCCATTTCTAGTGCAGAATAAGCAAATTGATTTTGAAGCTGTTCAATATCTTGTTTTTTTATAGCTTGATTTGAGCCATCTATAAATATTAAATCTGTATAGTCACCACTCATAATTCGTGTACAATCGTTACATCTACCACATGCCATCTCTTCCTCTACACAAATGAGTGATTGTGCTAAATAGAGTGCAGCTTCTTTTTGTACATCTAGTGAAGCCCCTTTTAATAAGATTGCATGTGAAAATCGATTTTGCCTCATGGCTTGAGCCATTGTTGTTAAAAAGACAGTTTGACTCTTTAAACTATCGTGCATGCTCAAGAGCTCCTTTTATTAAGTTATATACTTCTTCATATACATGTGAAATACTCTGACTTGCATCAATTACTTGAATGCGGCTTGGAAACATTTTTGCAACTTCTTGATACCCTTGTCTCACTTTTTGATGAAATGACTCATCCTCTAAATCAAGTCGATTGACTTCTCTTTGCTTATCAACTTGTATTCGTTTTAACCCTTCTTTAGGATCAATGTCAAATAATATTGTCAAATCAGGTAAATAACCATTAATTGCATATTGATTGATGTTATAGATAGTCTCAATGCCGATGCCTCTTGCATACCCTTGATAGGTTAAAGATGAGTCAATAAATCGATCACAAATAACAATATAACCTTTTTGCAATGCAGGAATAACACGTTCAACTAAGTGTTGTCTTCTTGCTGCTGCATAGAGCAAAGCCTCTGTAATTTCATCCATTTTTGTGTTCTTCGTATTTAAGATAACTTGTCTTATTTGCTCGGCGATATCGATACCACCTGGTTCTCTCGTATAGATGACTTTATAGCCATCCTTTTCTAGTTGGTTAACTAAACTATGTGCAACGGTTGTTTTACCGCTTCCTTCTGGTCCTTCAAATGTAATAAATAAACTCAATTTGTCACAACTCCTTTGTTCAATTATAGCACTTTTATCATTAAAAACCTATAAAAAAACCAATGTTACCATTAGTTAATTTTTCTTCTACCCTCAAGCGATTTAATTAATGTCATTTGATCTGCATAATCCAAATGTCCTCCCATTGGGATACCTTTCGCTATCCTTGTCACTTGAACATTTTGCTTCTCAAGAAGCTTTGATAAATAAAGTGCAGTTGTCTCACCATCACGTGTTGGATTTGTTGCAATAATGACTTCTTCAACATCATGGTCAACTCGCTTAATAAGTTCATCTATCGATAAGTCATCTGCCATAACCCCATCCATGATACTGATACAACCATTCAAGACATGATATACACCTTCATACATGTGCGTTTGTTCAATCGCATAAACATCTTTCGGTTTCTCTACTACCATAATGACTTTATGATTTCTATTTTCATTTGAACATATAGCACAGACTTGTGTATCGCTGATTGTACCACACGTTTTACAATAATGTATTGTTTCCTTGAGTTCTTTTAATGCATCCGAAAAATCTATTAAGTATTTTGGATCCATTTCTAGTAGATGAAATGCCATGCGCTCCGCTCCCTTTTGACCTATACCTGGTAGACGCTTGAACGCAGCAACAACTTTTTCAAATGATTCTGGATATGTCATATTACATACCTGGTAGTTTCATGGATGCAGCCATTGAACCCATCATATCTTCATCTTTATCTTGTACTTGCTTGATTACTTGATTGATTGTCATTAAAATCATATCTTGCAGTATTTCTTTATCATCCACATTCAATAGCGCTTCATTTATTGAAAGACTTAATAATTGATATGCACCGTTCATCTCAACTTGAACCATGCCTTGTTGACTCTCACTTTTAAAAACTTCTTTTGCTAATGCATCCTTGGCATCTGACATCTCATTTTGCATACGTTTTGCTTGTTCTAATAAAGCATTTAAATCCATTAATCTTCCTCCTTTATAATATGTTCATCAAATAATGATTTAGCATATGCTATTGCCTCATGTTCTTCACGATCAAAATCATTCATCTTAATTATGATTGGGGTTGGCATCGGTAATTGATTTTCTTTTCTTAACTTCATATAAGTTTGACGATACATACCCCACTCTTCTTTAGACAAACCGATGATCAGTTTTTCTTCTCCAAATATTTCTTTTATTAAACTTTGAACACAGTTTTGGTTACTCGGAGCATTCAGTGTTTTACTACTAGATTCAAAATCAAATTGAATCAAAATAGCATTTAAAGCTGCCGCAACAGGCTGTCCATGTGACAATAAACCAGCAGCTCTTGCCATATTTAAATTAGACATGTATCTTTTAATGAGCGCCCATTTTTCTTGTACTTCTTGTAATGCATCTTTTTGTGCTTGAACTAATACATTCATTACTAAAGTATCATCAAATGTTCTTTGTTCAATTGTTTCAAATGTCTCAGCAGTTGATTCAAAAACATCATCTACCACGACTTCTTCTTCAATTTTTTGTTCCTTGAGCACTTCTTCTAAATTCAATTTGTTATCCTTTAGGTTAATTTTAACTTCACTTTCCTGAATAGGACTATTACTTTTAATATCTAATGTATCACTTTTAATTGGATTATGTTGTTTTACTTCAAACAAATTAATCATCTTTAAACAAGCTAACTCAAAGTAGAGTCTTGTGTCATGACTCACTTTGTATTTTTGATTCGCTTCAACCAATAAATCCATCATATTAAATAAAACATCATGGTCGACTTCTTTAATACTTTTAACTTCATCTAGACTAAGTAGATGTAGAAGATGTTCATCTTGAGTAGATTGATAAATGGTTAACTCTTTTATTAGTTCTATAAGATCATCTGTCATTGCCTTTATATCATAGCCTCGACTATCATATGAATCAATTGTATTCATTACATAGACAATATCTTGATCGATAAAATGATTAAGAAGTTCAATCTTTTCTTTAGTCGATGCAAGTCCATACACTTTCGTAACATCATCTAATGTTAATTGATTTCCTGTGTATGCTAGACATTGTTCTAGAATACTTAGTGCATCTCTCATACCACCTTTTGCTAGTCTAGCAATTAGCTCAATCGCTTCATGTTCGTATGTTAATTGCTCCTCTTCTAAAATGCTTTCTAAGCGATTAATGATGTGGTTGGTTGAAACACGAGAAAAATCAAACCTTTGACACCTTGAAATAATGGTAGGAAGTATCTTTTGTGGTTCTGTTGTTGCAAGGACAAAGATCACATGTTGAGGTGGTTCTTCAAGCGTTTTTAACAAAGCATTAAACGCTCCTGTTGACATCATATGTACCTCATCAATTATATATAATTTGTATTGCCCTCTAATTGGCGCATACTTCACTTTATCAATTAAATCTCGTACTTCATCTACTCCATTATTACTTGCAGCATCTATTTCTATCACATCTGGGTGAGACCCCTCTTGTATAGCAATACAACTCTCACAAATGCCACATGGCTTATTATCAATTGCTTCACAATTTAGTGCTTTTGCAAGCAACTTAGCTGTTGATGTTTTACCTGTTCCTCTTGGACCAGTAAACAAATAGGCATGTGCAATCCTATCTTCTCTTATTGCGTTCTTTAATGTTGTTGTGATATGGTCTTGTCCAATGAGTTCATCAAAGGTTTTTGAGCGATACCTTCTATATAAAGCTTTATATGCCATTTTTTCACCTCATGTTTATTATACTATAAATCATTGAATATATCATGTAAAAAATAAACAACTATTGTTGTCTATCGATTTCGTTTATGACTAAAATATTGTCTCATTATTTCTTCTGCTTCTTTATCTAGTATTCCTTTTTCTACTTCAGGTGAGTGATTAAAATTTTTAACTTCAAACATCATCACATTTGAATCAACACTACCAAATTTTGAATTACTTGATCCATAGTAAACTTTCTTAATTCGTGACAACATAATGGCTCCTGCACACATCGCACAAGGTTCAATGGTAACATATAGCTCACATTCATCTAAGCACCAAGTATTTAACTTTTTCGATGCTTTTTTTATTGCAATGATTTCAGCATGTGCTGTTGCATCTTTATTTTGTTGACGCATATTATGCGCTCTCGCAATGATTTTATCTTGGTAAACAATGACACAGCCTATTGGTACTTCATCTTCTCGATACGCAAGCTTTGCTTCTTTCATTGCCTCTTTCATATAAAGTTCTTTCATTTAATCACCTCATAAAAAAGCCACTACACACACGAGAGGCACCTTAAGGCTGCTACCTTCCGATCCTGACCTGGTTCGGTACATCGTATTGTAATGGCAATGTTTATTATACTATATAAAAAGCTATTTTTCAAGACTATTTTTTTGTGATTTGTTTTTGCCCACCCATATATGGTTGCAATGCTACTGGTATTGTTATAGATCCATCTTCTTGAAGATGATTCTCGATAAAAGCAATTAGCATTCTAGGTGG
>CAZWEF010000001.1:23737-43185 GCA_964632125.1 uncultured Erysipelotrichales bacterium | reverse complement strand
CCTTTTTCTTTTCTAAAACATGGTGAGTAACTTGTTTGCAGCAGAGGCAATTCACTTTCATCCATCATTGTATCTTTATATCGAGCAATCATTGAATGTTCACTTGTTCCAATTAAGTATAGGTCTTCACCTTCAATTTTATACATCATTGCATCCATTTCTTCAAAACTCATTACACCCGCAACCGCATCTGCTCTTAGCATAAATGGCGGTATGACATACATAAATCCTTTATTGATCATGTAGTCCCTTGCATAAGAAATGATTGATGAATGTAATCTCGCAACGTCACCGAGCAAATAATAGAAACCACTACCCGCTACTCTTCTTGCACTATCAAGATCTAGACCATTCAATGCATCCAGTATGTCTGCATGATATGGAACTTCAAATGTAGGTTTTATCATTTCACCAAAACGTTCTAGTTCAACATTTTCTTCATCACTTTTTCCGATTGGAACTGTATCATCTATGATGTTTGGTATACTCATCATGATTGTTTTAACTTTAATATCAATATTTAATTGTTGTTTTTCTATTTCTTCAATTTCTTTGTTGATTTTTGTTACTTCTTCTCTTATTTTATTACCTTCTTCTTTTTGACCTGATTTAAATAGTTGCCCTATTTGGTCACTTAAGGTATTTCTTTGGCTTCTTAGTTCATCAACTTTATTTTTTAATTGACGATTTTCTTTATCAAATTCAAACACTTGATCAACTAAATCAAGTTTGTGGTCTTGAAATTTTTTCTTCATGTTTTCTTTAATTAATTCCGGGTTGCTTCTTAGTAGTTTAATATCTATCATTTTTATCTTCCTTTCATAAAAAAAAGCACCTATAAGGGACGTCTAAACGTGGTACCACCCTTTTTCAACTATGTTTCACGTGAAACATAATCCTCAGTTGTAACGGACTTCTCCGGCATGCGCAGCTCAGTAATAGATTCAGCACAGTATCCATTGTTGTTTTGCACCAGACAACAACTCTCTTTAAATGGAAATCAATGCTTACTTATTTACTTCATAGCCTATAGAAATAATATAACTTAAAAAAAGTAAAAAGTCAATTTGTTTCACGTGAAACAAAAAAAGAAACTAAGCATCAAGCTCAGTCTCCTCATCAGTTTGTTCTTCCTTTTGAACAATAGCAACAGTAGCAACACTTTGCCCTTCATTCAAACGAATCAAACGAACACCTTGTGTATTTCTACCTGCAACCTTAACTTGTTCAAGTGGTAAACGAATCATAATGCCTTCGTTAGTTATAATCATTAAATCCTCATCACCATTAACAGCTCTTAAAGCTATAAGATCACCATTCTTTTCAGTAACATTGACTGTTTTAACTCCCTTTGCTCCTCGATGAGATAAACGATAGTCATCAATAGGACTCATTTTTCCATAGCCAAATTCTGTAACAGCTAAAAGTTGAGAACCTTCATTACTTGTCGTCATACCAATAACATGTCCACCATCAACATTAAACCCACGAACACCAGATGCACTACGCCCCATCACGCGAATGTCCGTTTCTTTGAATCGAATAGCCTTACCATTTGATCCACCAATGACAATATCTAAATCACCAGTTGTCATTTTAACACGTACAAGCGCATCATCTTCTTTCAAACTTAAAGCAATTTTACCAGATTTACGAATATTTTGGAACTCAGCTAAATCAACACGTTTAACAATACCTTGAAGTGTTACAAACAATAAGTAAGACTCTTCTAAATAATCTGTCACATTAATCATTGTTAAAACAGTCTCATTTTCTTGCAAATCAAGTAAATTAATAACTGGTATGCCTTTTCCTGTTCTAGCATACTCAGGAACTTGATGACCTCTCAAGCGATAAACACGACCTAGATTTGTAAAAAACAATAAATCTGAGTGCGTACTCAAGGCAATTAATTGATCAACAACGTCATCCTCATTGGTACTCATACCTTTAATGCCTTTACCACCACGGTTTTGAGCACGATAATGATCAATTGTTGTTCTTTTGATATAACCTTTAGTTGTTAGAGAAACGACAACTTGTTCAACTGGAATCAAATCTTCATCTTCTAAATCAAGCATGTGTTCAATTATCTCAGTTCTTCTTTGATCCCCATATTTTGATTTAATCTCTTCCAATTCAGAACATAAAATAGCTTTTACCCTACTTTCACTATTGATGATGTCTGTTAAATCAGCAATCAAAATAGCGAGATCATTTAACTCAGTTTGAATTTTCTCTGTTTCTAAACCAGTTAAACGTTGTAATTGCATCTCTCTAATCGCTTTTGCTTGTCTATCTGATAGTTTAAACTCTTCCATCAAACGTGTGTGTGCCTCTTCAGTTGTTCGGCTTGCCTTTAACAAAGCAATAACTTCATCAATATGATTAAGAGCAATCATTAAACCTTCTAAGATATGTGCACGATCTGTGGCCTTTTTGAGTTCAAACTTAGTACGACGAATAATGACTTCAATTTGATGATCAATATAATGTTGAAGCATTTGTTGTATATTCAAAACCTCAGGTTTTCCATTAACTAGTGCTAACATGTTAATTCCAAAAGTACTTTGCATTGCTGTTAATTTAAATAGTTGATTTAAAACAACATCTGGTTGTACATCTCTTCTAAGTTCAACAACAACTCGAATACCATTACGATTTGACTCGTCTCTTAAATCAGTAATGCCTTCTATTCTTTTATCTTTAACGAGTTCAGCAATTTTTTCTACCATTTTTGCTTTATTCACTTGGAAAGGTATCTCTGTTACAACAATACGCGTCTTACCACTATTCATTTCTTCAAAATGAGTCTTAGCTCTCATATAAATGTGACCATTACCAGTCTCATAAGCTTTTTTAATCCCTGCTCTACCCAAAATAAACCCACCAGTTGGGAAATCAGGTCCTAACAAGTACTGATCAAAAATATCCATTGGAGATAAATCAGGATTATTCACCAATGCAATAGTTGCATCAATAGTTTCATTTAGATTATGCGGCGGAATATTTGTTGCCATACCAACAGCAATACCTGTTGTTCCATTTACCAAAAGATTTGGGAAGCGCGAAGGTAAAACTTCAGGTTCTCTTTCTTCACCATCATAGTTATCTCTAAAATCAATTGTATCACTTTTAATATCACGAACAAGTTCCATTGCAATCTTCGACATACGGGCTTCAGTATAACGTTGCGCCGCTGCACCATCACCATCAATCGAACCAAAATTCCCATGACCTTGAATTAACTCGTAACGATAGGTAAAGTCTTGAGCCATACGAACCATTGTTTCATAAACAGCTGAGTCTCCATGAGGGTGGTACTTCCCGATTACTTCCCCAACAATACGTGCTGATTTTTTATATGGTTTATCTGCAACAATACCCAAATCACTCATAGCATATAAAATACGACGATGTACTGGTTTTAATCCATCACGTACATCAGGTAAAGCCCTTGATACAATAACTGACATAGAATAATCAAGGAAAGATGCTTTCATTTCCTTAGATAAGTCTACTGGTAATACTTTATCAAACTCTTGTTGTTCATCCATAAAAGCACCCCCTTAAATATCTAGATTTTTTACATACAAAGCATTTTCTTGGATGAAATCACGTCTTGGCCCTACTTTTTCACCCATTAACATATCAAACACCATGTCTGCTTCCATTGCATCATCAAGTGTCACTTGAAGTAAAATGCGTGTTTCGGGATTCATGGTTGTCTCCCATAGCTGATCTGCATTCATTTCTCCAAGTCCTTTATAACGTTGTAAGCCAACACGATCGCCAACCTCTTGCTTAATTGCATCTAGTTCTTTATCGCTGTAAGCGTAACGAATCGTTTTACCATGAGTTACCTTATAGAGTGGTGGTTGTGCAATATAAACATGTCCAAGCTCTATAAGCGGCTTCATATAACGATAAATAAAAGTTAAAAGAAGTGTACGAATATGCGCACCATCAACATCAGCATCTGTCATGATGATAAATTTGTGATAACGTAGTTTTGAAATATCAAATTCATCAAAAATACCTGTACCTAGTGCCGTAATCATTGAACGAACCTCAGTATTTTCAAATATTTTCTCTTGTCTTGCTTTTTCAACATTAATGATTTTTCCTCTTAAAGGTAAAATCGCCTGTGTTTCACGATCTCGTCCCATCTTAGATGATCCACCCGCTGAATCCCCTTCGACTACATACAATTCACTTACTTTTGGATCTCTTGACGAACAGTCTGCTAATTTCCCAGGTAATGAAGAGACTTCTAATAAACCCTTTCTTCTTGTCATCTCACGTGCTCTTTTTGCTGCTAATCGAGCCGAAGAAGCAAGGATACCCTTTTCAACAATTATTTTAGCAACATCAGGATGTTCCATCAAAAATCGTTCGAATGCTTCTGAAAAAACACTGTTTACAATTTTTCTTACTTCTGAGTTACCAAGTTTTGTTTTAGTTTGTCCTTCATATTGTGGATCTGGATGTTTAACTGAAATAATGGCCGTTATACCTTCACGTACATCATCACCAATTAAAGACTCATCCTCTTTTTTAAACATGTTTTTGAGTTTTGCATAATGATTAATAATCTTAGTTAATGCGAGTTTAAATCCATCTTCGTGAGTACCACCTTCAGCAGTATTGATATTATTACAAAACGAATACAAATTTGAAGAATAACCATCGTTATATTGTAATGCAACTTCAACAATTATATCCTCTTCTTCTCCTTCAACATAAATAACATCTTCATGTAACACTTGTTTTGATTTATTTAAGAAAGTAACATACTCACTAATACCGCCTTCATAAAAGAACTCATCAGAACGAACGTTATCATAACGCTCGTCTAATAAAGAAAGACGCAATCCCTTATTTAAGAATGCAAGTTCACGGACACGCGTTCTCAAAGTATCATAATCAAAAATAGTCGTTTCAGTAAAAATCTCTGCATCTGGTTTAAAACGAACAGTTGACCCTGTTGTATCTGATGTTCCAATAGATTCTAAATCACCTGATGGGTCACCACCATTAACAAACTTCTGATAATAAGTCTGACCTTCTCGACGAACTGTCACCTCTAAAAAAACAGACAACGCATTAACAACAGACGCACCAACACCATGAAGACCACCTGAGACTTTATAGCCACCGCCTCCAAATTTACCGCCCGCATGTAAAACCGTAAAAATCGTTTCTACAGTAGATTTACCTGTTTTTTCATTAATACCTGTAGGAATACCACGACCATTGTCTTCAACTCGAATAATATCTCCAGGTTCAATTGCAATACGAATATGATTACAATATCCAGCAAGTGCCTCATCAATTGAATTATCTACAATTTCCCATACAAGATGGTGAAGTCCTCTTGCACTTGTTGTTCCAATATACATACCAGGGCGTTTACGAACAGCCTCAAGCCCTTCTAAGACTTGTATGTCACTATCATCATAATGCACTTGTTTGTTTTCTTCCATCATAATCCTCCTTTAAAACATGACCATTCTTAACAAAAAATATTGATGCTTGATCAATCAACGTAGACTCAAGTCCATCTAAAGATGTTGTTGTTATAAATGTTTGAATATCCTTATTGACTAAATCAAATAAACGATTCTTCCTAAAGTCATCTAACTCAGACAAAACATCATCTAATAATAAAACTGGGTACTCTCCAATTTCATCATGCACTATTTCTATTAAAGCCATTTTAAGTGCTAAAACAACTGTTCTTTGTTGACCTTGGCTAGCGAAATCAGATGCTTTCTTAGTTTGAACATAAAAAACCAAATCATCACGATGAATTCCAATTGACGTACTCTTTAGCTTAGAATCCTTTAAAAAAGCATGATCATACAAAGTTCTTATTGCATCTAAATCTAAATGATTATTTAAAAACGAGTGATAATCAAAATGACACGCTTCACCATTTGTTAGATCAGCATAAATTCTAGATAAATAATCATTTAAACGATTTAAAAAATGTAAACGACGTTTATACAACTTAATTTGTACATCAATTAATTGTTCTGTTAAAACAACCAAATGAATATCATCATGCTTAATTGTTCGCTTTAATAATCGATTCCGTTGTTTTAAAAGATGATAAAACTTAGATAATTCATATAGATAAACAGGAGATATTTTAGATAACTCAACATCTAACAATCGTCTTCGATCAGTTGGACTACCCTTAATCAACAACAAATCATCAGGTGTAAAAACAACAACATTCAAATAACCAATGAATTCATTCATTTTTTTTAATACCACACCGTCAATCGCTAACTTTCTCTCTTTTTTTTGATAAGCGACTTGGATACGATGATTTTGCTTATGTCGCTGCATATCCAACGTAATTGAAAAAAAATCCTTTTCAAAAAAAAACAAATCGTTGTATCCATGATTTCGAAAAGACTTCAGTAAAGAGACAAAGAATAATGACTCTAAGAGATTTGTTTTCCCTTGAGCATTATCACCAACAAAAATATTAACATGTCGGTCAAAAAAAACAGTTTCTTTAATATAGTTTCGAAATTGAACAAGATGAACTTTATTTATGAGCATGGTTCAATCTTAATAACTTGATTATTCCAAGTGATAACATCACCTGCATAAAGTTTACGACCACGTCTTTGTTCTTTTTCTCCATTTACAAATACATCTTCATTTAACAAAAAAGACTTAACTTGGCCACCACTCGAAATAATATCCGAAACCTTTAAAGCCTGTTGCAATGTGATATAATTTTCTACCTTAATTGCCATCATTTTATCACTACCTTTACTTAAATATTATACCACAAAAAACGTCTTAAATAAACATTTTTTCAATATATCACAGGTAAAATAAGTTAAAAAAAACTCTCTAGGAGTTTCATTAACTAAACAACACGAACAGGCAAAATTAATTGTGTCATAGATGTTTCGTTAGGATTCTTAATTATAAAAGGCTTCATATCTTGAGTAAAACTCACTTCTACATCTAAACTATTGATTGCTTTCAAAGCTTCAATAACAAAACGAGAACTAAAAGCAATTGTTAACCCAGGTCCTTGGTAATCACCTTTGATTGTTTCTCGTACAGAACCAATCTCTTGAGATTTAGAAGAAAGCGTAATTGTATCCTGCGCTAGTTCTAATGTAACAACATGACTTATTTCCGAAGAAATAAGTGACGCACGATCAATGGCATTCATTAATTCTTTACTATCAACTTTTAATAAATGATCAAAACTAGTTGGTATTAGATGACTGGTATCAGGGTAAACACCATCAATAAGTCTAGATAAAATAATCACGTTTGACATACAAATGAGAATTTTTCTATCACTAATGGTAATTTCTAAGTCCTCTTCTTTTTCAATAATTTGAGAAACTTTCTTCAAACTTTCTGAAGGAATTGTAGCGTTAAACTGAATATCTTGATTTAAATCAATGACTTCACGAGCTAAGCGATAACTATCAGTTCCTGTACATTCTAATTGACCATTTGATGCCTTAAAATTAAGACCGGTTAAAATAGGACGTGTTTCTTTATCACTTGTTGCAAAAATAGTACGTTGTATGAGTTGTTTAAATAAAATAGAATCAAGCATAAAACTTTGTCCTGTTTTACTAAAATCAATTCTTGGATATTCTGTTGAACGAATACCATTTAGGCTAAATTGAGCGAGATCGCCCTGAATTTCAATAAGCGTTCCATCTACAATTTCAAATTGAACAAACTCACTATCTAGTTTACGAATAATTTCCATAATATATTTTCCAGATAAAATGATTGAACCTGGTTCAAATACTTCTAGTTCCATTGGTTTTGCTTGAATATAAGTTTGAATGGTAATATCTGAATCACTACCAGTTAATGTTAATAAATCATGAGTTAAATCAAATTTAATACCAGTTAAAGCAGGAACTGGCGTTTTAATCGATATTGCTTTTGATACTTTATTTAAAGCATTGAGTAAATGATAACGTGAAATTTTAAAATTCATAATAGACCTCCTAGGTTATAGTTAGTTAAGTATTTATAAGTCATTATCATCATCATAGCTGTGGAAAAGTGGAAAACTTAATATTACTATGACTATATAAACTTATTTTAACATAAATTGACTGTGAATAAAATGTTATTAGTTGTTGATAACTAAGAATTTTTCAACAATGTTTTAAGTTCTGTCACAACTCGCTGATAATCAACGTTAGTCCGTAATGCCTTGGTGATCTTATCACATGCACTCATAACAGTTGAATGATCACGATTACCAAACGCTTCACCTATTTTAATAAAGGATAAATCCAATTCTTCTCGACACAAATACATTGCAATATGACGAGCTAAAGCAATATTAGAAGTACGAATTTTTGAAGATAATTGGCTTGGAGTCAAATTATAGTAGTCTGCAACAACTTTTTTGATTTTATCTGTAGAGACTTTACCTTTAAATGAAGTCGGTTGTTCGTAGTCTCTAAGTGCATTTAAAGCTAAGTCCATTGTGATAACGGATTGATTTTGAAAGTTAATGGCATAAAAGAGTAATCGATTTAAAGTCCCTTCTAAGCGACGTATATCATGAGCGAACTTAGATGCAATATAATGCAAGACATCTTCATCAATAGAATCAATATCAACATGGTGCAGTTCAATTTTCTTTTTAAGAATCGCCAAAGCAGTTTCAAACTCAGGTGAGTCAATTCCAATACTCAATCCTGAAGAAAAACGACTAACCAAACGATTTTGTAAACCAGATAAATCATCTGGATGACGATCACTTGTAATAACAATTTGTTTTTTGTTTAAAACTAAGTTATTAAAAATATGAAAGAAGACCTCGTGTGACTTTTCTTTACCTGCTAAAAACTGAATATCATCAACAAGCAAGACATCAATATTCATGTATTTTTGATCAAACTGATCCATTTTTTGTTCCTTGAGTGAATTAATATACTCGTTAACAAACTCAATGCAAGGAATGTAATAAACAGTTAAATCAGGTAAATGTTTAATGACATAATTACCAATAGCGTGTAGTAGATGAGTTTTACCTAGACCAGAGTTTCCGTAAATAAACAACGGCGTTATAAATTTACCTGGTGATATCGCAGATGCTAAAGCAGCTGCATGCGCTTCTTTATTAGATGAACCAACAACAAAAGAATCAAAATCATATTGACTTTGAATATTATTTCTAAACAATGTTTGTTTTGGTTTTTCTTCTTTGATGCTAACTAAATCCCCATTTGTTACGAATTCGCAAGTGACACGCAAATCAAGCGCTTGAGCTAATGCTGCTTCAATTAGTTCTTTGTTTTTGTTTAACACCAACTTAGCAAAATCTGATTGAACAACAATCGTTGCGTTTGTATCAGTAAGTAAATGAAGTTTTGAATCAGCATAAAAGGCATTAAACTCAACAGTTTCAATTTGGGTTTGGTATAAAGATAAAAAATGTTGCCAAAGTTCATCAAGCTTTTGTTGATTTGGCATTAAAATCCCCCCTTTTAATTGTAGTTCTATTTTACAACAAATATTGTGGAAAATCTATTTAAAACGAAAGTTTTCCACAGGTAATGTTGAAATCACTGAAGAAGAATAAAAAAAAGATTGATAAATAAATCATAATTAAGAATCCACAAGTTTTATCCACAAGAGTTGGGGATAAAAAGAATATAAACAAAATTCTAATGTGGATAAAAGTGGATAAAAAATGAAATAAACAGGAGATGTTGAAAACTTGAGTTTAAAAAGTATTGATTATGATTGTATTATTTGAAATATCCACAGTTATCCACATTTGTGGATAACTTGAATTTATCTAGAAATAAATAGTGGAAAAGTGAAAAATTAATTCAATTTATTGACTTTTGCTTCAATATTTTATACAATAATTAAGCATATGTAAAAAGGAAACTTTTAACACTGGAGGTGTATGTATGAAAAGAACGTATCAACCAAATAAAAGAAAACGTAAAAAAACTCATGGATTTAGAGCAAGAATGGCAACTGTTGGCGGACGTAAAGTTTTAGCTAGACGTCGTCAAAGAGGAAGAGAAGCTTTAACGGTTTAATCCATTTCCACTTGAAAAAGTGGGTTTTTTTCTATTATGTTAAAAAAAGAGTATCGTGTTACCAAAAAAGAAACGTTTTCTAAGGTGATTAAAAAAAAGCAGCAAGTAGCAAATAAGTGTTTTGTTTTATATTATCAACCCTCAACTTCTTTAAGGGTTGGTATATCTGTTTCTAAAAAGTTAGGCAATGCTGTTGTACGCAATAAAATTAAAAGACAAGTTAGACAAATGGTGTATGAAGTATTTGATTTGAATGGTTCATATGATTTTATCTTAATTGTTCGCTTTCCGTATTTAAAACAAAATTACGCAAAGAATAAAAAAGACTTGGAATTGTTATACAAACAAGTTAAAATGAAAGAGTAAATAAATAAGGTGGGATGCATACATGCAAATTTTGAAGAATAAAAAGATACAACGACTAGCATTAATGCTACTGTTGGTAGTTGTATTGACAGGATGTACGACTCTTGATAAGAACGGACAAATTCCTGAGCATTACAAGATAACCTTGGATAGTCCATGGTTAAGTACTTTCTCATTAAGTCTTACAGGTATTTTTCGTTTCCTATTTGTTATTCCAATAGGAAAAACAATGGTGTGGTTAGATCAGTTCATGCCTGCTGTACTTGCAATGGCAATTACTGCTACGTTGATTAAATTAATCACATTGCCACTAACGCTTCAATCAACAGTGATGAGTGAGAAAATGAAGATAGCGCAACCTGAGTTGACTAAGTTACAAGAAAAGTATCGTGATCGTAAAGATCCTCAATCACAACAGATGATGTTTAAAGAACAACAACAGCTTTATGCTAAGTATGGTATTAAGATGGGTAAAATGTTTATGGGTATGTTTTTAACACTTCCTATCTTCATTGCTGTCTATAGTGCAGTACAAAGTACACCAGCAATTTATTATTCATCATTTCTAGGCATGGATTTAACAACGACCATGATGAAAGGTATCACTAGTTTTGATATCGCATTTATCGTCTTGTTCATCTTTGTTGCAGTGACTCAGTATTTATCGATGAAGCTGACAACGATTCTTCAAAAACGTGGGAAAAAATCAGCAGCGCAACATCATAACCCAAATGCTAAAGATCCAAGTGCTTCAATGACAAATTTTATGGTTATCTTCATTACAGCAATTACACTTACATTACCTGCAATTATTGGTTTTTATTGGGTAGTAAATGCATTATTCATGATTGGTCAAACACTATACATTCATTATATCTATTTACCTAAAATGAAGGAAAAAGAATATGTTTAGATACACAAATCAAGCATTGCTTTTGGCTTTAGAAGAAGCAGCACTTGATTTGAATGTTGAAGTAGATGAAATCTACTACCATGTTGTTGACCAAAATGAAGAACAAGTTATAGTTGATGTTTATACGATTTTAGATGTTGAGCGTTTTGCAAAGCATTACATTGAAGATTACATTAATCATTTGTATTTGGATTCAGAGGTTAAAACAAAAATTGATAAAGAACGTATTTTAGTGAATGTGAATTGTGAAAACAATTCAGTATTGATTGGTAAAAATGGACAAACCCTTCGCTCTCTTGTGATTCTAACAAGACAAGCAACGCAACATCAGTTTAAAAAGCGTTTTGAAGTGATTATTGATATCAATCATTATAAGGAAAGACGTTATCAAAAAATCATTGCAGCAGCACTAGAGGTTGCAAAATCAGTACAAGAAACTAAGATTACAGCAGCACTTGATCCTATGCCTAATGATGAACGTTTGATGATTCATCAAGCGTTACAATCGATGCCTAATGTGAAAACAGAAAGTAAAGGTAGTGGACAAGAAAGACATTTAACAATTAGTTATGTCGAAACTAAAGTAGAAGCTGCAACTAACGAAAGTTAATAGATAATGAGATGTCACTTAACAGTGGCATCTTTTTTAAATACTTCTATTGTAGAACTTGGGTAATAAAAACACATAGAAGAGCTTGAATGTGAGAAAGATGGTATTGTTATAATATGATTTGACTATCTTATTTAGAATAAATATAATTAAACAGTGAAGGGAGATGAATATGAAATTTGATCGAAAGTGGCTTTACATCATGATTCTGTCTATCGTATCAATAGCAGTTGGTAGTTTTGATGGCATAACTTTGTCATTAAATCAGGACACAGTTAATATTTTAATCTTAAGTCGGATTCCAAGGCTATTAAGCATCATCTTAGCTTCTAGTGCCTTAAGTCTTGCGGGCATGATGATGCAACAGGTCATTCAAAGCCGCTATGTATCTCCTTCAACATCAGGGACTGTTGAATTTGCGCGTGCTGGCATACTTGTTGGGGTTCTTTTTTTTAATGGTAGTGGTGTTCTTGTTAAAACAGTGATTGCTTTTATCTTCAGTTTAGTCGGTACACTCTTATTTGTATGGATGATTCGCAACATTAAAGCAAAAAACTCACAATCAGTTGCAATACTTGGTATGATACTCTCTATGTTGGTTGGTTCGACAACAATGATTTTTGCCTATTCAATGGATATGGCACAAAACGTTGAAAGTTGGGTGCAGGGAAGTTTCTCATTAATAGGACAAGGGAACTATGAATTGTTATGGATGATTGTGCCTGTCATAGCCATTGCCTATTTATTTGCTAGACAAATGATGGTTTCAAGTCTTGGTGAGGATATGGCTTCTAACTTAGGTGTTCATGTAAAAAGAGTTCAACTTATTGCTTTAGTAATGGTTTCATTGTTAAGTAGTCTTGTTGTTATAAACGTCGGTTTGTTACCATTTGTCGGACTTGTCATTCCAAATATTGTAACACTAAATAGAGGAGATTATTTTAAAGAGAATATGGGACATTGTATGAGACTTGGTATTGTAAGTGTTTTACTTGCAGATATTATTGCAAGAATCATCATTTTTCCTTATGAAATGCCTGTAAGTATCGTTCTTGCTATAGGTGGGAGCATCATCTTTTTATGGTTAATTTTAACAAGGAGAGACTATGCGTACTAAAAATAAACTGATTTTGATTTGTATCTTTCTCATCATATTAATAACCATCTACCTAATGAAAGATAGCCCTTTGACGACATATGTCTTAAATTTAAGATTAACAAAGCTCTGGGCAATCATTTTGTGCTCGATTGCGTTATCGTTTGGAACCTTACATTTTCAAACAGTGGTTCATGAACCACTTGTCTCACCAGGCGTTTTAGGGATTGAACAATTATTTGTTGTCATGAATATGTTACTTTATAATCTTTTAAATCAAATGAACCCACAACTTAGTTTTGTGACACAACTTAGCGCGATGATCCTTGTCAGTCTTTTGATTTATATCCCCTTATTAAATCAACCAAAATACACAAAAAGACTTCTATTAGTGGGTGTTATACTCACAACCCTATTTAACTCAGTATCTACATTTATTGGTGTCATAATGGATCCGAATGAATACCTTGTTGTTCAATCTAGAACAATTGCTTCTTTTGCAAGACTAAACCAATCCATTCTTATTCTTTCAACAGTGATTATCATGGTAGTTGTGATTCGCTTATGGTATAAAAACCATGTCATGAATACATTTAAATTAGGTAAAGACATAGTGATTAATTTTGGTGTACCCTATCAAAAAGAAAGAAAAGAAACCATTGTATTAACGATTATTTTGGTTTCATGTACAACGGCTATTGTGGGGCCCTTATCGTTAATTGGTTTCATGGTTGTGTCCATTGCATATCGCTGGATTAATACATACCAACAAAATCAACTTGTTGTTGCGAGTAGTTTGACTTCAATGACAATCATGATGATAACGTTATTAATAGTTGAGATTGTATTCAAGAATACGATACTAGTTAGCGTCTTGATGCAGATGATTGGAAGTTTTTATTTTATATTAGTATTTTATAAGGAGGCAAACTATGATTGAGGTACGACATGTATCAAAAGCATATCATAAAGATTTAGTGCTAAAAGATGTTTCATTTACGATAAAAAATCAAACTCTTACAATGTTGATAGGAGGCAATGGTGCAGGTAAAAGCACCGCACTTCACATTATGAGTCGGCTCATTGGAAGAAATACTGGGCATATTTCAATTGATGGAAAACCGATTGAAGCATATGATTCTTATGAACTCGCAAAAAAACTATCAATTTTAAAGCAAACGAATCCTCTTTCAGTACGAATGAAAGTTTATGATATGGTGTGCTTTGGGCGATATCCGTATACAAAAGGACGATTAAACAAAGAAGATTATCAAAAAGTAGAAGAAGCATTGCATTGGCTATCCATTTTTGATATTAAAGATCAATACATAGATGAGCTTTCAGGTGGTCAAAGGCAACGTGTTTTGATTGCAATGATGTTGGCTCAAGATAGCGAGTATATGCTTCTTGATGAGCCATTAAACAATTTGGATATCAAACATAGTACAGAGATGATGACTTTACTAAAACGACTGGTTAAAGAAAAAAACAAAACAATTGTGATGGTAGCACATGATATTAACTATACAAGTGCTTATGCTGATCATATCATTGCGTTTAAAGACGGAAAGATTATTGACCAAGGTCAAACAAAGCAGGTTATTGATCAAGACCGTCTTGGTCATATCTTTGATCATGAATTTGAAATCATCGATTTTCAAGACATGAAATTATGTCAATATTATAAAAGGAGAAACAAATGAAAAAATTATTTATAGGTTTAATCGTAACAATCATGTTAGTAGGATGTGCAACCACAAATTCAAATAAAGCAACACGTACCATTGAATTTAAAGGTCAAAAGATCACACTACCTGAAGATGTTAAACGAATTGTAACCTACGACATGGTAAGTCTAGATGTGTTAGACAGTCTTGATGTAGATGTTATTGGTGTGTCAAAAAATATCGTTCCAGACTATTTGTCAAAGTACCAAGATGAAAAATATGAAGATATTGGGCTTGCAGGAGAGCCTGATTATGAGAAATTAAGTGCATTAAATCCCGATTTGATCATTATTAGTAATCGAACAAAAGCATTTGAAGAACAACTTAAAGAAATTGCACCAGTTTTAAATGTCACGTTTGATACAGCAGTTGGGTTTGATTCATTTAAAGAAAATGTTCGAGTATTAGGAGAAATTGTTCATTTAGAAAATGAAATTGAATCAAAGATTCAAGAGATGGAACAAAAAATGGAGGCATTCAAAAAAGAAGTCAATCAAGATTTGAGAACACTAACACTCCTAACAACTGAAGGGAAAATTTCGGCATTTGGATTGAAAACAAGATTTCTATTGATCCATGATATTTTAGGAATTCCTTTAGCTGATGGTGGTATTGAAAGTTCAACACATGGTCAAGTAGTTAATTACGAGTATATTGCACGTGTTAACCCAGATGTTATATATGTACTTGATCGTGATGCTGTGGTAAACGCTTCTCAAACGATTGATGTGCTTGATAATCCGTTAGTTAAACAAACAAATGCATATAAAGAAGGTCGGGTGATAGCTTTAAATCCAGGTGCTTGGTATCTAACAGGATTGGCATTTCAATCATTTGATATCATGATAAAAGATTTAAAATCATCATTTAAATAAACATGATGACGTAAACTTGAAAAGCCCTATAATGAGTTATAAACGACAGATAATTCAATATCATTAAGCTATTCAGGAACTGAAAAAAAATTGTTTTAATGCAAATACTTAGATACACTCACTTGACTTACTTGAGCTAAATGCTTAAAACTACCTTCAACATGCCCTTTTTCAGTTCTAATAATTACATGAATATCAAATATTTTAGCAAGCAATACTCGATGAATTAATACATTGGTGACTCTTTGTTTTTAATTTATAGTGTTGCATTGAAGTCATCTTATCTTGAGTAGACCCTCATTCATCATCCTCATATGTATTTAAAAGGAGCATTTTTAGACGCACAATCTTGAGTACTTTTATGTTAACATTTATAATTGCTTTATATTTGTGCTATAATGAAACAGTAATCTCTCCCCTACTTAGGGATGATTATATATGATGAAAAGAAGGTGAATCATGTTAACAGACACGATTGTTGCAATTGCAACAAGTTTACAAACACAAGCAATTTCAATTATTCGTCTTAGTGGTACAGAAAGTATTGCAATCGCATCAAGATTGATGAAAAAGGACTTAAGTGAAGTGGCAAGTCATACGATTCATTATGGATATATCTATGATCAAGAACAAGCAGTTGATGAAGTGCTCGTGAGTGTGTTTAGAGCGCCTAAGACATATACTAGAGAAGATGTTGTTGAGATTAATTGTCATGGTGGTGTTTACATTACACAGTTCATTTATCAACTATGTTTGATTCAAGGCGCTCGTGAAGCTAGAAATGGTGAGTTTTTAGAGCGTGCATTTTTAAATGGTCGTATAGATCTAACACAAGCAGAGTCGGTTATGGATTTAGTTGCTTCTAGATTTGATGAAGAAGCGAAAATGGCTGTGAGTGGTGTTAAAGGTGCAATTAAGCATCGTATATTGGAGTTGAAGGATGCGTTGATTCAAATTATTGCGATGGTTGAAGTTAATATTGATTATCCTGAATATGACGATGTAGAACAATTAACTATTGATAAGCTTAAACCACAAACCATTGAACTGAATCAACAAATTAAAACATTGATTGAAGATGCCAAACAAGGGAGTTTAATCAAAGATGGGATTAAAGTAGCAATTATTGGAAAACCAAATGTTGGTAAATCTAGTTTGCTTAATGCGATGCTACAAGAAAACAAAGCCATTGTCACTGACATTGCAGGAACAACAAGAGATATTGTTGAAGGTGAAGTGATAATTGGTGGTGTTAAGCTGCTGTTGCTTGATACTGCAGGTATTCGTCAAACAAAAGATCAGGTTGAAGCCATTGGGATTGAGAAGTCAAAAAAAGTTGTTGAAAAAGCAGATTTGGTGATGATTGTATATGATGGTTCTAAGCCTTTAACAAATGAGGATTATGAACTTAGAAAGCTAGTTGAAGATAAAAAGTATATTGAGGTATACAATAAATCTGATTTAGGGAAGGTTTCAGAATATCCGATACAAATCAGTGCGAAAGAGGATGATTTAGGTTCACTCATTGATAGAATTAAAGAAATGTATGCGCTAAATCAAATAAATAGCTCAAAAGTATTGATATCTAATGAGAGACATATTACACTATTGAAAAGGGCAAAAGTTTCGCTTGAAGATGCGATTAGAGGCATGGAAGAAGGCATGGATACTGATTTCATTATAGTGGATTTAACAGATGCATTTTATCAGCTTAATACAATATTAGGTAAAGAAGCAGAAGTTGATTTATTAGATGAAATTTTTAGACGCTTTTGCTTAGGAAAATAAGGAGGATACCATGGAATATAAATTAGGAAATAAAGATTTTGATACGGTATTAATGGTTTGCTTTGAAGTGGGTACGATTGGTGCCATTGAGATTACTGAAGATATGGTTGTTAAAGGAAAATTAACAACGTTTAAAGCAAAATCATCAAAAGAAGTGACATATATTGTTGCAGGTGCTAAAGATGCATTACCATCAGATTATGAACTAATGGGTGGTTATGTGATGCAATCACTTGAAAAACAAGCAACCATCTATGTTCATTTTCAACAAACACCAACAAGTGAAATGATTAAACAATTGGTTGTTGGTTTTGAAATTGGTTCATATGAATTTGATAAATACAAACAAAAGAAAAATGAACGTGTTTTATCTCAAGTGATGTTTAGTCCAAATACTCCTGATTTAGCTGATATTTTAGCTGAGGCATTTGTGATTGCGGATAGTACCAATCTTGCAAGAGAATTGGTAAATGAACCAGCAAATAAATTAAATCCGGAAACATATGAGCAAATTATTTTAGAGCGCTATGCAGATCATCCAAAAGTAACTATGACTATTTATAAAGGTCAAGATTTAAAAGAAGCACAAATGAATGGATTAATTGAAGTTGGAAAAGGAAGTCAATATGAACCTCGTTTGATTTCACTTACATTCAACAATGCTCCAGAAAAACCACTAATTGCTTTAGTTGGTAAAGGATTAACATTTGATAGTGGTGGGATGAACTTAAAAACAATGCGCTATGTTGGTGATATGAGAAGTGATATGGGTGGTAGTGCAACCATGCTTGGGGCTTTTGATCTACTCGTGAATATGGATGCACCAGTAAATGTTGTTTGTAACCTAAGTATTTGCGAAAATATCATTTCTAAGTCTATGCAACTTGCAGGAGATATCATTAGTTATCCAAATGGTATCACAGTTGAAGTTGGAAATACTGATGCTGAAGGACGTTTAGTGCTTGCAGATGCGTTGTTGTTGTCACAAAAACAAGGATCTAAACATGTATTAGATGCTGCAACTTTAACTGGTGCGATTGTGGCTGCATTAGGAGATCAAATGGCTGGTTTATTTGGTAATGATGAAGAAGCCATTAAAGCATTGATTGAAGCTGGACATGCAAATAACGAAAACTACTGGCATATGCCACTTTATAAAGATTATTTAGAACACATGAAAAGTGCTACAGCTGATTACATGAACATCGCTTTATCAGCACCAGGTGCTGGAGCAACAACTGCTGCCTTATTCTTAGAGTTGTTCATCGAAGAAGGCACAAAATGGATGCATTTAGATATTGCAGGTACTGCAATGCCTAAAAAACTAAACTATAAAAAAGATGCAACAGGATTTGGTGTCCGTTCAGTTGCTGAATATGTGATGAAACAAAACTAACATGCTTTATATCCTCTTATACAATGGGTTTGTGTTTTTACTTTATGGATTTGATAAAAGAAGAGCGATTCAACATCAAAATCGGATAAGTGAACGTGCTTTGTTGCTAAGTGCCTTGTCTTTTGGCTCACTTGGTGCTTTACTTGGTATGTACATATGGCATCATAAAACAAAAAAGCCGTTATTTGTGATTGTCAATAGTTTATTACTCATTGTTCATATAGGCTTGTATGTTTTGTATCATAATCAATTTGGTTTTTAGAGCTCATTGAGCTCTTTTTTTTAGTGGCAATCAATTTCAATTCATGTTAGAATGAGTCATAAGGAGTGAATTAATGAACAAACTATATAAAGGGATATTGTTTATTATTTCCTTGGGACTTTCTTTTGTATTGTATCAAGCAATCATTAGACATATGTTTTTTATTCAATATTTTTTTACCGTGTACCATAAGCTTTCATTGATTGTCTTATTGGGATTTGCATTATATGAGTTATCTATGTGGGGAATAGAAGGATTCAAACAACTGACGAGAGAACAAGTGAAACGACTACTTATCATTCATTTAGTATTTATTTTGGTAGTTTCAATTAAACCAGT
>CAZWEF010000001.1:0-23637 GCA_964632125.1 uncultured Erysipelotrichales bacterium | reverse complement strand
ATTATTGATAAAAAAAGCACCCAATAATGAGTGCTTATGAGTCAAATGCATCATGCCAATCTTGGTTAAATTGTTTAATTGCATCAATTGAAAGACGATGTTCAGCCATTAAATCGTAAATATGTATAGGTGCTGTCATTGCATGAACACCAGCTTTTAGTGCGAGCTCAACTTGATCAGTTGATTTGAATGAAGCGGCCATTAGTTTTGCATGTGGGTAATCACGGTTAAGCAGTGTGACCATGTCTTTTAAAATAGAAGAAACATCCATCTGATTGACTTGCATACGGTTTACATAGACTGCAATGTACTCAGCGCCACATGCTGCAGCCATGTCACATTGGCTTAAACTATAACAAGCAGTTGCAAGCATGCGTATACCCTGTTTACTTAAATAATTCATTGCTTTGAATCCCTCTAGTGTACAAGGTATCTTGATGTAGATATTTTTAAACTCACTATGATATCTATAGGCTTCTTCAATAATGGCATCACTTGTGGTAGATATGACTTGAATGGTGATGAATTTATCACCCATTAGTTGATTGACTTGGTGCATATGATCAAAAGGATCAGGCATTGCCTCTCTTGAGAGAATGGTTGGATTTGTTGTCATACCTGTAATTGGGTATGTTTCGAGTCCTTTTTTTAATGCGTCTATATTGGCAGTATCAAGAAAATATATCATAAAATCCTCCTATAATCGTTGTTCACTTCTTGAAATAATATCGTCTTGTGTCATTGGGTCTAGGTTGACAAATTGTGCACAGTAACCTGCAACCCTAACAATGACATCACGGTATTGTTCAGGGTGTATCTTAGCTTGAAGTAGCGTTTCTTTATTGACTATGTTGAATTGTATATGCCAAACATTAAGTGAAATGGTTGCTTTAATTAGGTCAACAAATCGATTAAAGCCAGTTTCGTCTTGAATCAATGTAGGTGTAAACTTTTGATTGAGTAACTGTCCCCCTACCATTAAATGTGTTGGCAACTTGGTTATCGATTTTAAAACTGCAGTTGGACCATTTAAATCAGTCCCTTGAGTTGGACTAGCACCTTCTGCAACAGGTTTGTAGGCTTTTCTTCCATCAGGCGAAGCTAGGATGACAGCACCCATTGGTACATTTGATGAAATAGCAGAAGTACTCATTGAATAAGTGCCCCCAATAGGACCTTTATTGTATCTAGTTGTGACATATTGACTTATTTCTCTTTCATACAAAGCATAAATATCAACTGCAATACCATCAACATCATCAAGATCATTGCCATATTTATTTGCTTCTAGTAACCATTTTTGAATTCTTTTTGACTCCAAACTTTCGAAATTTTCATGGAGTGCAATCATTAAGCCTTCTTGGGTTACTTTCTTTTGTTCATACACAACATCTTTAATGGCTTGCAAGGCATTGGCAACATTGGCAAGCCCTACTTGTAGCCCAGCAACATAATCGTACTTAGCGCCACCCTCTTTAATCGTTAAGCCACGTTCAATACATGAATCGGTTAATGATGAACAAAACACGTCAGGATAGTAGGTAAGCATTGTATCGGCAATTTGATCAATGATTACAGTTGCTTTGATGTACTCTATCATATTGAGTTCAAAAGCATCGAGTAAGTCTTGATAACTTGTTTGATTGTTGAAAACACCAAAAGGCGTTTGATAGAGTTGTTTTCCGGTTCTAATGTCAAGACCATCATTCATTGTAAGTTCCAACACTTTAGGCATATTTAGAAATGACATGCCGGTTGTACGATAACCCCATTTACCAGGAACTGCCACTTCAACACAACCAACAAATGTATAGTTATAGGCATCTTCAATACTTACTTGTTTAAGCAGAAGTGATTTAATGATAATTTCATCACAATGAATGGCTGGCATACCAAATCCAGAAGCCACTACATGGGCACATTCTGTGATAAAGCTTGGATCTGAGTTTTGATGCAAACGAGCACTCAGGTTTGGCTGTGTCAGTTTTGTTTCTGCAACAGATTCAAGAATGAGAAAGCTTAGTTCATTGGTTTCATCTTCTAATAAAGCATTACATCCACCTATTGTTACATTTTGATATGTTGGGTAACCAGCCCCATATCCTGCATGAGCAGTAGGTCTTATTTTTAAAACAGAGTAGAGTTTAATCCATAAATATTGTAACAATTCTTTTGCTTTAGATCGACTCATTGTTTGATTCACTAAAACATCTTGTTGATAAAATGGATATAAATACTGATCAAGTCTACCTAAAGAAGCACTATGCCCATTACTTTCTATTTGAATCACTAAATGAATTAGCCAAGTCATTTGAATTGCTTCATAAAAAGATGTAGGTGGTAGTTGAGGAATGACATCAAATAAATGAGCCATTTCAATGAGTTCTTGTTTTCTAATGTCATCTAATGTTGCTTGACTGTGCTCCAAAGCCATATCTTTTAGGCGATTCCCAAAGTCAATAACAGCTTGATTGATGATGATACAGGCTTCTAAAAATGCTTTTTTGTCAAGAGAACCGGGAGTGGTTAAATCAAGTTTTTGTAAAGAAGTATTGGCTTCCTCAATAATACCATTTAAACCAATATGCATCACTTTATCAAAGTTAGGGACAATGTGTCCATCACCACTAGACATGTTTCCTTCTCCATGAACAACCTTAACTGTTGAATAGTCTTTAATGAATTGAGGCATAACAGCGTCACAACGATCTTTTAATCCTTTATTTAACCAAAAATCAATGACATCATTTAGTTTATCTGTTTCACTTAAATCTAGATGAAAACAATCACCAATTCTTTGATCAAAATTCCCCTTTTCTTCGAATTCCTCTTTGAGCCATTTAACGCCATACTCAGGAAAAATAGGTGCACAACGCTCTTTGGAAGCATGATTACCAAGTAATAAAGTATCATCATGAATAAAAATAGTCATGTGTTTTAAAACATGTTCAATAGCGCGTGCTCGTTGGATATAAAGTGGATATCCTTCATACATTTTATATCCTTGAGTATATAAATAAGCACGATCTGTATCAACACCAGGCGTTGTTTGAATCAGTTGATCTCTTAAACGTTGAATACGTTGACTTTCGATTGTATATGTTTTCATATTATCCTCCTATAATACAATGAATGTTTTGTGATTCAAAATAAGACTGAAACTGTTGCATTAATTCAATTGATGGTTGATGATATAAGACATGATCATGGCGATTTAGCTGCGTGTACTTGGATGTCCCTAAAGTGTGATAAGGAAGTAAATGAACAACTTCTAGATGACATGATATCATAAAAGAAGCCAGCGCTCTAATGTTCTCTATTGTGGCATTAAAACCATCAATAAGCGGTACACGAATAATAATGGATGCTTTAGATGAAAGTTGTTTGATGTTGGATAAGATTTGATTGTTTTGAATACCTGTTCCTAGTTGATGTAAATGTGAATCCATCTGTTTGATGTCAATGAGAAATAAATCAATAAAAGGAAGTAAAGACTCAATAACAACGTAATCAAGTGACGCCGTTGTTTCCATTGCAACATGTATACCATGTGCTTTAAGTTTGGGTAATAGCTTTAACAAAAAATGATGTTGGCTTAGTGCTTCACCACCCGAAAAAGTAACGCCACCACCACTTTCTTTATAAAAGTGCTGATCCTTCAATAATTCATCTAAGAGATGTTCAACTGTATAAGAAGATGCAGTTGCTTTCAGTGCACCAGTAGGACAAACATCAACACATGTTAAACAATGAGTACAAAGATTAAGATTAATGGTAATAGGTGATGAGATAGCTTTTGTGGGACAATGGTTGATGCATTCATGACAGTGCATGCAAGATGATTCAAGGTAATAAATGTCTTGGCTAAATAACTGAGTTTCGGGATTAGAACACCATTTACATTTAAGCGGACACCCTTTAAAGAATACAACCGTGCGTATACCAGGACCATCATGAATGGCATAACGCTCAATACCTGTGACAAGAACCATAAAAACCCCCTTTCATACTTAGAGTATATCATGGAGGTTAGTTATTTTCAATTATTTTCAAAAATAAATGATTATTTAATCACGCTATCTAAGAGATTCTTTGTTTCAAAAAGTATTTTTTGATTATGATCATAATTTTGACTCACAATACCTAAAAAAATGAGATCAACGATACACAAAGCTGCTAGCCTTGAATTAAGTAAACCAACATTTAGTTCATAACTGTGTTTTGGCATGCGAAGAACATAGTCACTTACACGACCAAGTTGGCTTGACTTGCTTTGAGTAATCGAGATGGTTTTGATTTGTTTTTTTTGGCATAACTTTAAAGCCGAATAAACTTCCTTACTTTCACCACTATTTGATATTGCAAGTGCAACATCATCTTGTGTCATATTATTTATTAGGGTTAGCTGTAAGCGCGTATCTTCATGAAAGAAAACATTCATATTAAGCCTTAGCAAATTAAACATAAAATCTTGACATACAAGTGCGCTTGAACCAACGCCAAATAGAAATATTCTTTTTGAATCAAGTAAAACTGAAATAACATCATTTAGTACATTAGGCTCAATTAGTTGATAAATATCACTTAGCTGTGATTGATTTTGATTCGCTGTTTGAGAAATAAATGAGCGAACATTGCTTTCATTTATAGGTAAATAAGTGGGACTTGTATCAATGATACTTTGTTCAAGTAGTAATTCTTTTTTCATTGCTAAAAAACCAGAAAAACCGAGTTTTTGGCTAAATCTAAAAACAGCCGCATTTGATGTATCAGATTCAATTGCAATGTCTTGAGCAGATAAATCTTTTAGATTTGAAAAGTTTAATATAATATAATCAGCAATTTTTCTCTCATTACTTGTAAAATCATCCATTGTTTCTTTTATCCTAAGTAAGCAACTCATAAGATCACCTCTCCCTTATTATATACTAGATGATCTATGTTTGTATATTGAATAAAAAAAGGGCATGATATTAATAATACTGATAGGTGTAAAAACCTACTATTATAGCATGATTAATTAATTGAAGTAATTAAGCAAAGAGTCACTAAAAAGCCTTTACATAGCTGAATAATTGTGTATAATAAAGAACAATAATATAAAAAACGGAGGAAATAGAAATGGGATATCAAACGAAATCAAAGCATTTGTTTGCGGCCTTTATGGCAGCGACAATGATGTTGACAGCTTGTTCAAGTGGACAAGCAAAGAGTAATGAGGATAGCATTAAAATAGGTGCCAATTTTGAATTGTCAGGCGCTGTGTCAAGTTATGGAAATGCAGAGTTAGAAGGTGTAAAACTAGCGGTTGAGCAAATTAATGCCAATGGTGGGGTTTTGGGGAAACAAATTCAACTCGTTGAACTGGATAATAAATCAGATGTAGCAGAAACAACTTCTGTTGCAACAAGATTAACAGATAAAGAAAAAGTAGTTGCGACTGTAGGGCCAGCAACTTCAGGATTAACAAAAGCATCAATTTCAGTTGCAAATGAAGCAAAAGTACCACTTGTAAGTCCATCGGCAACAGATGATGGTGTTACAGTAACAAACAATGGGACAGTGCAACCTTATGGCTATCGAATTTCTTTCCAAGATTCATTCCAAGGACGAGTTATGGCACAGTTTGCGAACGAAAAACTGAATTCAAAAAATGCATTGATTATTATGGACAACAGTAGTGATTACGCAGCTGGATTGACTAAAACCTTTAAAAGTGTTTACGCAGGCAATGTTGTGGCAACAGAAAGCTATGCAGCTAATGATACTGATTTTAGTGCAATCGTCACTAAAGTAAAAGGTATGAATTTTGATACAGTATTTATTCCTGGGTATTATGGTGAAGCAGGACTTATTATTAAAGCTTTAAGAGAAGCTGGTGTCACAGCACCAATCATAGGGGCTGATGGATTTGATTCTCCAGAGTTAATCAATTTAGCAGGGGCTAAAAATTTAAATGATGTTTATTTCTCAGCTCATTATACATCTCTTGATCAAGATCCAAAGGTACAATCATTTATTGCAGACTATAAAGCTAAGTACAGTAAAGACCCAAATACATTTGCAGCTTTAGGATATGATACCATGTATTTACTTGCAGATGCGATTGAACGAGCAGGTACAACCAATCCTGAAGATATCAACAAGGCGCTTGAATCAACCAAAGACTTCAGTGCAGTAACAGGAAGTATTACAATTGATGAGATGCATAATCCTGTTAAATCAGCAAACGTTATTACATTAAAAGATGGTGTCGCAACAGAAGCAACAAAAGTTAAACCATAGTGAATTCAAAACTAAATAACAAGCTTATTTAGTTTTTGTTTTTTTAAATGAGGAGGAAAAGTATGACACAGTTTATTGAACAAATCATTAATGGTTTATCGATTGGTAGTATCTATGCATTACTTGCTTTAGGGTATACGATGGTTTATGGTATTATTGGATTGATTAACTTTGCACATGGTGAAGTGTATATGTTAGGGGCTTTCATTGGCTTTTATACATTTACTTATTTAAAGATTGGATTCTTTCCATCTGTCATTGTGGCTATGTTTTGTACCATGGTTATTGGTGTTTTGATTGAACGACTTGCTTATCGTCCACTCCGTAAAGCAAAGCGCATTTCAGTATTAATTACCGCTATTGGGGTATCTTTGTTGATACAAAATGTCATGGTGTTCTTTTTTTCAAATGATGCAAAGAGTTTTGTTGTTAATGAAACAGCACAAATGATAAAATTCGGGGATATTTCAATTAAGGTTGAACAAGTCTATATCTTTGTGATTACGATTGTTTTAATGCTAGTCTTACAGTTTATTGTACATAAAACTAAAATGGGACGAGCAATGAGAGCCGTTAAAGTAGATAAAGAAGCAGCGACACTGATGGGGATTGATGTCGATAAAACCATTAGTTTTACCTTCGCCTTAGGATCAGCATTAGCAGGAGCAGCTGGTGTTCTTGTGGGTGCTTATTATGTGAAAATAACGCCGCTGATGGGGATGCTTCCTGGGTTAAAAGCGTTCATTGCTGCTGTATTTGGTGGTATTGGATTAATTCCAGGTGCGATGATTGGTGGTTTATCAATTGGTATGATTGAAACCATGGTTGGTGGTTATCTCTCTACAACTTTAAAAGATGGTTTTGTCTATGCCCTTCTCATTATTATTTTAATTATTAAGCCAACTGGTTTATTAGGTAAAAATAGGAAGGAGAAAGTGTAATGAACAATAAAAGAAAGGTTCACTTATTTACATTAGTTTCACTTGCAATTCTCTTTATTGTATTCCAAGTTTTATTTACTCAAGGTCTTATTGATCGAACCACGAAAGAACTAATTTATACCATTGGAATCAACATTATATTGGCACTCGGATTAAACCTAGTTGTTGGTATTGCAGGACAGTTTTCGCTTGGACATGCTGGGTTTATGGCCATTGGAGCTTATTGTGCAGCCATTGTAGTTGTGAAAAACCCTACTTACTTAGGTTTGCTTTTTGGCACTTTGATTGGGATTGTAATCACACTTTTGGTTGCATTGATTGTTGCAGTACCAACACTTAGATTACAAGGGGATTATTTAGCCATTGCAACATTAGGTGCTGCAGAAATTATTCGAAGTGTCATATTAAATCTTAGTTCAATCACAAATGGTGCTAGAGGTATAAGCGATTTGCCTAAATTAAACAACTGGACAGTGACATTTATATTTATTGTCATTACAGGACTCATGATAGTTAATTATGGGTTAAGTAGTAGTGGACGTGTAACACGTGCCATTCGTGATGATGAAATTGCAGCAACATCTAGTGGTGTCAACACAACCAAATACAAAATTCTTGCTTTCTTGATTGCCGCTGTAGCTGCAAGTATTGGTGGCTCATTGTTTGCATCAACATCATCCATCGTAACACTACAATCATTTGATTTCAATCGAACCATTGATGTCTTAATTATTGTTGTATTTGGAGGGATTGGTAGTTTATCAGGTACTGTTATTGCAGCTGTTGTGCTTGGATTAATTAATAGTTTTTTACAAAGCTATGGTCCATTACGTATGATTATTTATTCAAGTGCACTTGTTTTAATGATGATATTTAGACCAGAGGGACTACTAGGGAGACGTGAACTACCCTTTTCGAAATGGCTTCGTTTAAAGGAGGAAGATTATGAACATCCTAGAAGTTAATCAAGTGACCATGCAGTTTGGTGGTATTACAGCAGTTAATCAAGTAGATATCGTTTTAAAAAGTCAAGAACTAGTTGGGTTAATTGGTCCAAATGGTGCAGGTAAAACAACTTTATTTAATGCATTAACTGGCGTGTATACACCAACTAGTGGTGATATTGTTTACTTAGGTAAATCGATTAAAGGAAAAAATCCAAGTAAACTCGCTTCTCAAGGTATTGCAAGAACGTTTCAAAACATACGTTTGTTTAAAGAAATGACAGTACTTGAGAATGTCCTTGTAGCACTTCATAGTAGTCATGATGTTGGTGTTTTTTCTACTTTGCTTCGTTTACCACGCTTTTATCGATCAGAAAGAAAAGTAAAACAAGAAGCCATTAGATTACTTTCTATTTTTGGTTTAGAAAAAAAACACCATTTCTTAGCAGGGAATCTACCTTATGGTGAACAAAGAAGACTTGAAATTGTAAGAGCCTTGGCATTAAAACCAAAACTGCTTTTCTTAGATGAGCCGGCAGCTGGTATGAATCCTCAAGAAACAGAAGAACTAACACAATTAATTCAAAAGATAAGAAAAGACTTTGATTTAACTGTATTACTTATTGAACATGATATGTCACTTGTCATGAGCATATGCGAACGTATTTATGTATTAGAAACAGGATGTCTTATTGCACAAGGAACTCCTGAGGATATTAAAAACAATCCAGCCGTTATTAAAGCTTATTTAGGAGAAGAGTCATGATAAAAGTTGAACAAATAAATGTATACTATGGCGCAATTCATGCCCTTAAAAATGTCTCACTTGAAGTAAATGCTGGAGAAATAGTGACCTTAATTGGTGCAAATGGTGCAGGCAAAAGTACCTTATTAAAAGCCATTACTGGTTTACAACCAATGGCAACAGGAACAATTGTTTATGAAAATCAAAGTTATAAAAAAGTTAATCCACAAAAAATGGTTAAGAATGGCATCTCCTTAGTCCCTGAAGGTCGACGTGTTTTTGCTGGGTTAACTGTTCAAGAGAATCTAGAACTTGGTGCGCATCTAAGAAGAGATAAAAAAGGGATTGAAGAAGATATGCATCGTATGTACGAAACATTCCCAATCCTTAAAGAAAGAAGACATCAAGATTGTGCAACGTTGTCTGGTGGTGAACAGCAAATGCTTGCGATGGCTAGAGCACTGATGTCTCGTCCGACTTTGTTGTTGCTTGATGAGCCATCAATGGGGCTTGCCCCACTTATTATTAAACAAATATTTGACATCATCGTTGAGATCAATAAAACAGGTACTACAATCCTACTCATTGAACAAAATGCACACATGGCACTTAAGATTGCAAACCGAGGTTATGTGATTGAAAATGGTGACATTGTTGTAACAGGAACGGGTAAAGAATTACTTGAGAGTGATGATGTTAAAAAAGCTTATCTTGGTGGATAAAATGTAAAAAAGCGAGATTTCTCGCTTTTTAATTTGTGCTAATTCGGCCTGGGAGAATCAATTTAAAAATTCCAATAACAGATTCTGCAAGCATGAATAATCCGCCAATTGTAATAAGAATTGATAGAGCACTACTTAGATTAAATAAAACAAATAAAGCAAGCCCAAGTGCACCAACCCCTACAACAGCCATTACCCACCAGTATTTTTCTGCATATTTTTTGTACTCGAATGCAAGTGCGATTTTCATGATACCTGAGGTTGTCATCCAAACAAGTAATGCAATGCCAAACACAATATCTGCAGCATTGTTAACAAATAAGAAGACAAGCCCTGCAATCACAAGGAGTACACCTTTAACAAAGTCTTGCCAAGACTTTTCATCTGTTCCAACAAAGAACATAAAGAATGGTACAATTGATACCCCAAGTAAGATTAATCCTAAATACAAACGCACAAACGTAATGCCAAAGTTAGGATTAGTAAATAAAACAAATCCAACAATACCAAGTAAAACATTAAAAACAAATGAGACCATTTTCCCTTTTACATTTTGACTCATGGTGTTCCCTCCTTAACCATATTATAACACTCTTAAAAATAAATACAAACATTTAGTCATTAAATTACACCAATTGGATAGACAAATATTGAACGATTTAAAGCATAACAAGTTTCTGTATTTGAGATAATGCAATGTGTCCCTAGTGGATAAATGGCACCTTCAAGTTGTTTAAATGATTTAACATCACTTAGGTTATAGTGAGCACCTTTTTTTATTTCGATTAAATGCAGTGTCCCGTCAACAATTAAAACAAGGTCTACTTCATTTTGATTAGAATCACGATAATAGTAGGCATCAAAAGGTAGATTATTATTCAGAAAAGATTTCATGATTTCAATGATTGCGTGGGTCTCCATAAAAGCACCAGAAAAATGATTAATACTTAAATTATCAGCATCATAGAACTTAGCTAAGTAAGCTGCTAGTCCAGTATCAGTAAAGTAAAGCTTAGGGCTTTTTACAAGGCGTTTGGTCATTGAATGATCATTGTATGGTTGCAGTAAGTAAATGATACCACTGGATTCTAAAATAGAAAGCCATTCTTTAATAGTTGGACTACTTACACCAATTTGTTTGGCTAGGTTGGATACATTAATTTGTGAACCTGTGAGTGACGCAAGTAATTGCATAAAGTTATGGAACAAAAGTTTGTTTTTGACACCAACTAATGTACTAACATCTCTATCTAAATACGTTGCAACATAATCGCGATAAAACTGTGTTGTAGGTAAATTTGGTTGTTTATAAAGTTCGGGATAGCCTCCTCTGCTAATTTGTTTGAATAGTGATGACAGTGTGTATGTGTGTTTGATTGTTTTGTTTAAAACATCAGGGACAAACGGGAAATCACTGGTCTGATTAATTTCGCTACTACTTAATGGAAACATCTTAAATATAGTTGCACGCCCAGCCAAAGACTGAGTCACATTTTGCATTAACTGAAATGTTTGAGAACCGGTTAAAATAAATGATCCATTTGCATCACCATTAAGTCGCTTTTTATTTACGATTGATTCAATCACTTCTAGTAATTGAGGCGCATATTGAATTTCATCAATAATTAAGGGACCTTCGAAACGAGAGATAAAAAATATAGGATCATTTTTAGCGAGTTGAAGTTCATTTAAATCATCTAATGTGACATAATTAAATTGATGGGTTTTGGTAAATGAGTACACCATAGTTGATTTTCCAACTTGCCGAGGACCTGTAACAATGATGACAGGATAAAAGGTTAAAGCATTCTCAATATGCACTTTAAGTGTTCTTCTAAACATGTAAGCACTTCCTTTCTATGCATTTTTAAAGTACTACTTTAAATATACATAAATTATATCATAGAAAGTTAATATATTAAAGAAAAAGGAGACAAAGTCTCCTTAAAGTATTTCTCCATTTGATGCAATAACTTGTTTGTACCAATCAAATGATTTTTTCTTTCTTCTAGATAAATCACCACTACCATCATCATACTTTTCAACATAGATGAATCCATAACGTTTAGCCATTTCACCAGTAGATGCACTAACTAAGTCAATACATCCCCAAGGTGTAAAAGCTCTTAAATCAACGCCATCAATAATTGCTTCTTTCATTTGTTCTATATGTTGACGCAAATAATCAATGCGATAATCATCCTCAATAGTACCTTCTGGTGTTAATTCATCATAAGCACCAAGACCATTTTCAACAATCATTAATGGAATACGATAACGAGTATATAGTTCATTCAATGTATAACGTAGTCCTTTTGGATCAATTTGCCAACCCCAATCACTTGCTTTAAGATATGGGTTTTTAGCACCACCAAGTAGATTTCCACCTGTTTTGTTTACTTCAGGGTCTGATGATGCACATATAGACATGTAATATGAGAATGAATAGAAATCAACAACACCTTTTTTGATTGTTTCTAAATCACCTGGTTTGATATCTAGGTTGATGTTGTTTTCTTTGAAGAAACGATTCATGTAAGTTGGGTACTCCCCTCTTACTTGAACATCGCCACAAAAATAGTTGAAGATTTGATTTTTTTGTTGAGCTGCAAGAATATCATCGGGATTACATGTAAGTGGATATGTTGTTGCATATATTTGCATACAACCCACTTGATAATTAGGGTCGATTTGATGCGCAAGTTGAACTGCTTTAGCACTTGCAACAAACTGATGATGTAAAGCTTGGAATCTTAGTTGAGGGACATCAACTTGGTTTAAGAACTCGGTAGTACCTTCATTTAAAATTCCTTGTGATAAGAAACCTCCAAAAGGACCAATACCAGAATTAATTTCGTTAAATGTTAGCCAGTATTTAACTTTTCCTTGATAACGTTTAAAGATGACTTCACAGTAGTTCATGAATAAATCAATTAATTCTCTTGATGACCAACCATTGTATTTTTGAGTTAGGTGGAATGGAAGTTCATAATGAGAGATTGTAATGAGTGGTTCTATGTTGTGTTTCAAACATGTGTCAATCATTCGCTCATAGAAAGCTAAACCTGCTTCATTAGGCTCTTTTTCTTCCCCTGTTGGGAAAATACGAGTCCATGCAATGGAGAAGCGATAGGTCTTAAAGCCCATTTCTGCAAATAGTGCAATGTCTTCTTCATAACGGTGATAATGATCAATGGCTTCATGTGATGGATAAAAAGTGCCTGGTTCTAAAATAGGTGTAATGCGCTTGCTTTGGGTATGGGTACCACCTGTACAAACATCGGGACAAGCTAGCCCTTTGCCATCTACATTATATGCACCTTCACATTGGTTAGCTGCGGTTGCGCCACCCCATAAAAAATCTTTTGGAAATATACTCATAGTATCTACCTGCCTTTTATGTATTTTTATTCTTTTCTAGTACAATATACTCAAGTGATTTAATCTAAATCACTACCATTACTTGCGATGACTTTTTTATACCAATAGAAACTTTGTTTTGGTGTGCGTTTAAGTGATCCATGTCCATCATTATCACGATCCACATAAATGAATCCATAACGTTTTTTCATTTCACCAGTACCTGCACTAATCAAATCAATTGGACCCCACATTGTATAGCCAATCAAATCAACACCATCTTGAATTGATTTATCCATTTCTTCAACATGACGACGTAAATAATCAATTCGATAGGTATCATTAATTGTACCATCTTTTTCTACAACATCATCTGAACCAAACCCATTCTCTACAACCATCAATGGCATGTGATAACGATCATATAATTTGTTCAAAGTATATCGCAATCCTTCAGGGTCAATTTGCCACCCCCAATCACTTGCTTTAAGATATGGGTTTTTAGCACCACCAAGTAAATTACCCATAGTCAACTCATGTCCTTTTTCATCAGTGATGCAATTGGTCATGTAGTAAGAGAACGTGTAGAAATCAACACATCCTTCTTTCAATATGTCTGTGTCACCATCTTCAAAATGTATGGTTATTTGGTTTTCTTTGAAAAATGTATTCATAAAATAAGGATATGCTCCAAATACTTGAACATCGCCACAAAAATTGTTTAATAAGTTATCAAAATGTTGAGTCAACAACATGTCCTTTGGGTTAGGTGTTAAAGGATACATGGTAATGTGAGCAATCATATTACCAACCATAAAGTCAGGATTGATTTCATGTGCAAGTTTAACTGCTTTTGCACTTGCAATAAAGACATGGTGTAACGCTTGGAAGCGACGTTGCATGTTGTCTTTAGGATTTCGATGATCAATTGTTTCATCGTCAAGAATACCAAGGATACTTAAATTCCCCATAGGTAATGTTGCAAAATTAACTTCATTGAAGGTCAACCAATACTTTACTTTATGTTGATAACGACGATACACAGTTTCAACATAACGCATAAAGAAATCAATGGTTCTACGATCTGCAAAGCCTTGGTATTTTTTTACCAGTGTATAAGGCAATTCAAAATGACTTAAGGTTACGAGTGGTTCAATGCCATGTTTCTTGCATTCATCAAAAACACGGTCATAAAACGCTAATCCAGCTTCGTTTGGTTGAAGATCATCTCCATTTGGGAAAATGCGACTCCATGCAATGGATAATCGAAATACTTTAAATCCCATTTCAGCAAGCATTGCAATATCTTCTTTATAGTGATGATAAAAATCAATAGCAGTATGTGAAGGATAGTAAACACCTTCTTCAATTTCGCGAGTAAGTCTACGTGGCTTAGTATGCGTGCCGGCACATACAATGTCACAGATGCTGATACCTTTTCCATCTTCATTCCATGCGCCTTCACATTGATTTGCTGCAACAGCACCACCCCATAAAAAACCATCAGGAAACTTTGACATAAACATTCCTTCTTTCTTTAAAATAAAACTGTAATGAGTTCATCACCGCTATGTACGGTGTTTTGTGTTGTTTCAATAATATCAATAAAATCATTTGTATTTGTAATAATAATAGGAGATTCCATAGAATGCCCTGCTTCTTGAACAACATCTAAATCTACAGTGACAAGTAGTTGCCCAGCTTGAACATAATCGCCTTGTTTAACTGCAGGTGTAAAACCTTTACCTTCTAATTGTACAGTGTTCATACCAATATGGATCAATACTTCAACACCCTCATCACTTATGATACCAATAGCATGATAAGTTGGAAACAAAGTTACCACAGTACCACTACATGGTGCTTTGACTTTACCATCTGTTGGTACAATCACAATACCTTTACCAATAGCTTCCATAGCAAACGCTGCATCAATGCATTCAGATAAAGGTTTTGTTTGACCAATCATAGGGCTTTTTAAGATTGCACTTTTAACTTTAATTGGATCAGGTGTTTGAACTTCTTCAGTATCGTTATCTTTCCAAAAGAAGAATGTAAGAACAAATCCAATCACCATGGCAACAACAATCGCTACCATTACCCATACAATTGGCATTGCATCTTGTGCATTTGGGTCTAAGAATGTAATGATACCAAAAACACCTAAACCACCAGCAGTAAATTTTTTAACTTCACCAATAGCTAAAATCATACCACCGATTGCTGCTGCAATCATAGAGAATACAAATGGTTTCTTTTTAGGTAAAGATAAACCATAAATTGCTGGTTCAGTTACCCCGAATATTCCTGAAATAATAGCTGGAATGGTAAGTTGTTTTAACTTTTTGTCTTTTAATTTAAAATACATTGCAACAATAACAGCTGTTTGAGCAAATGATGCAGCAAACGAACCAACTAAAACAGTAGAATAACCTTGTTCTGCTAATTGTATTAAGTATAACGGTACAAGTGCCCAGTGAAGACCAAAAATTACGAGTACTTGCCAGAAGAATCCAAGTAAACCGCCATAAATAATTGGAGAAATACCATACAACCAATTAAATAAATCACTGATCATTGTGGTTAAGACATTGAAAACTGGTCCAATCACAAGTAAACCAATTGGTAATGAAATAAGTAAAACACTAAATGGAACAATAAAAGATTGTATCATTTCAGGAACATATTTTTTTGCTAATTTCTCAATTTGTGCTGCGAAAGCAACAATGGCAATAACAGGAACAACAGTATTCAAATAATTACCTGTTATCCAAGGAATACCCAAGAATTTAATATAGGCTGTGCTTTCAAAGAATGTACCACTAAACAGCATAATAGGATCTAGTCCTTTGGCTGCAATGGCACTAGTTTGAATGGCGCTATAACAAAGTGTTGCACCTATAATCATCCCAGTAAAGGGATTAAGTTTAAATTTACGAGCAGATGTGTAGCCAATGATGATTGGAAAGAACATAAACATCGAATCACCAATAGCATTAAGCATTATATAAGTACCAGATGTGTTAGGATATAACTTAAAGAATAAGAATAAAGCATTAAACCCTTTAATCATCCCAGCTGCTGCAAGCACACCAAGGAATGGCTGGAAACAACCACTAATGATATCAATTAGTTTATTGAAAATGCCTTTTGTTTCACTAGAACTAGACGCTGCATCTTCACTAATACCGGCAACACGACAAACATCTTCAAATACTTTAGGAACATGGTTACCAATAACAACTTGGTATTGTCCCCCACTTTTCATAACAGTGACAACACCTTCCATGTTTTTTAATACATCATCATTTGCTTTGCTTTCATCTTTTAATTTAAAACGTAAACGGGTAATACAATGGGTAAGACCATTGATGTTGTCTTTTCCCCCAACTTCTTTAACGATTTGTTTTGCTAATTGTTCATACTTACTCATGTTAAGTCCTCCATTTTTATATTTAATTGAAGGGTTAGCCAAATCAGTGTCCCATTTAAACAATAACAAGCAGTTCTAAATGTTGTCTGGCTTTATACCCAGTAAAAGTCTAAGAAATACAGATAGAATGAGCTTAATGATTAAAATAAGACTGTGATGAGATCATCACCTGATTTAATTGAGTTTTGAGTTGATTCAATGATATCAATAAAGTCACTTGTATTTGTAATAATAATAGGTGATTCAATAGAAAGATCAGCTTCTTTAACCACTTGTAAGTCTACAGTAACAAGTAACTGCCCAACTTGTACATGGTCACCTTGTTTAATAGCAGGTGTAAATCCTTTTCCTTCTAATTGAACAGTATCCATACCAATATGAATCAATACTTCAACACCCTCATCACTTACGATACCAATAGCATGATAAGTTGGGAATAATGTTACCACAGTACCTGTTACAGGAGCCACTACTTTCCCATCTGTTGGAATAAGGACAATGCCTTTTCCTAATGTTTCCATGGCAAACGCTGCATCAATACATTCAGATAAGGGTTTGGTTTGACCTGTCATAGGACTTTTTACAACTGCACTTTTGACTTTGTGAGGATTTAATGTTTGTGTTTCTTCGATTGCATCATCATGCCAAAAGAAGTATGTTAAGACAAAGCCAACAATCATTGCAACAACAATTGAAGCAATGACCCAAGGGATACCTGAGGCATCATTTGTTACAGGATCGATTTGACTAATGATACCAAAGACACCTAAACCACCCATAATAAATGTTTTAACACCACCGATGCCTAAGATCACACCACCAATGGCAGCTGCGATCATAGAGAATACAAATGGTTTCTTTTTAGGTAAAGATAAACCATAAATAGCAGGTTCAGTTACCCCGAATATTCCTGAAATAATAGCTGGAATTGCAAGTTGTTTCAGCTTATTGTCTTTTAATTTAAAATACATGGCTATAATAACAGCTGTTTGTGCAAATGATGCAGCAAAAGTGCCAACAAGAATGGTTGAGTATCCTTGTTCCCCAAGCTGAATCAAGAACACTGGAATTAGTGCCCAATGAAGTCCAAAGATAACAAGTATTTGCCAGAAAAAACCAACCAAACCAGCATAAATAATAGGAGATATGCCATACATCCAGTTAAATGAATCACTGATTATTGTGGTTAAAACATTGAAAATTGGACCAATTACAAGTAACCCGATTGGTAATGAGATAAGTAAAACCATAAAAGGTACGATAAAAGATTGAACCATTTCAGGGACATATTTTTTTGCTAGTTTCTCAATTTGTGCTGCAAAGCCAACTATGGCTATAACAGGGACAACGGTACTTAAATAATTACCTGTAATCCAAGGAATCCCCAAGAATTTAATATAAGCAGTGCTTTCAAAGAAAGTGCCCCCAAATAACACGATTGGATCAAGTCCCTTAGCTGCTACTGCAGCTGTTTGAATGGCGCCATAGCATAATGTTGCACCAATAATCATCCCAGTAAAGGGATTAAGTTTAAATTTACGAGCCGACGTATACCCGATGATGATTGGGAAAAACATGAAAATTGAATCACCAATAGCATTAAGCATCATGGCAGTACCAGATGCGTCTGTATAGAGATTAAAATAAATAAATAAAGCATTAAATCCTTTAATCATCCCAGCTGCTGCAAGCACACCAAGGAATGGTTGGAAACAACCACTAATGATATCAATTAGTTTATTGAAAATGCCTTTTGTTTCACTAGAACTAGACGCTGCATCTTCACTAATACCGGCAACACGACAAACATCTTCAAATACTTTAGGAACATGGTTACCAATAACAACTTGGTATTGTCCCCCACTTTTCATAACAGTGACAACACCTTCCATGTTTTTTAATACATCATCATTTGCTTTGCTTTCATCTTTTAATTTAAAACGTAAACGGGTAATACAATGGGTAAGACCATTGATGTTGTCTTTTCCCCCAACTTCTTTAACGATTTGTTTTGCTAATTGTTCATACTTACTCATCTTGAGTACCTCCATTTTTTTAATTTAAAAACTGAAGGTTTGGCCAACTTAATGTCACCATCCACTACAACAAAACTAACCTCCTTCCCATATCCCTATAAGCTCATTTATCTGATTTATAAATGAGTCTTTCAATATGTATCGTTAAATATAACTGCTCATCATTAGACACACTGTAATCATACTTGTTTAAAATAAATGTCGTGATGCGTTGAACACATTCATATGCATTGTGATATTTAATTTTGATGACACTTAGTAAACCATCATCTTGATCATCATTGTAAGTCTTCTTATGAATTAGGCGTTGTGCAAAGAATTTTAAATGAGTAGCAAATCGATAAAAATAAACGGAGTTTTCATCAAGCTCTATACTAAAGTAGTATTTAACTATGGTCATAATTTCTTGCATAATTTCAGTAATATCATAAATATCTTCCATATTATCATCCATTTGGGCATTGACAATATGGAGTGCAATAAAACCAGCTTCATCGTCTGGTAGTCGAATATCCATATTTTGTTCAATCAATGAAATGGCATGTGTTGCTATTTCAAACTCTTTTGCATAGAAACGTTTGATATCCCAAAGTAAGACGTTCTTAATTAAGACCCCATCTTTAAAGCGCAAAACCGATGTATAAATATGATCAACTAAAGAAATATGAATGGTGTCACTTAAATGGCCATCAACTTGTGTTTTAATATAAGAAATGATATTCTCACCTAACTCAATAAACTCAATTGGAATATCTTGAATAAGCTCCTGATAGCGATGATTGATTTCAGGTGTTGACAAAGAGAATTCCTTATCAACCAAGGATAGATCAATTGTTTCACCAACTTTTTTTTGATACGCTATCCCCCGACCCATTACAATCTTTTCTTTGCCATGAACATCATGTACAACAGCTACATTATTGTTAAGAATCTTTTTGATTTCCATGTTGGTCCCCCTCTAGTTAATAAAAACCCAACCAAGATAATATAAAAATAGTATCTTGTAATTGGGTTTAGCTTGCGGTGCAATCACTATCCGTCTTTACTCTTTTACATTAGCATGTTTATCCCATTAAATCAAGGCATTTGAGTAAATCTAACAAAATAATAAAGGGCTTTCAAGTCATGGGTTGAGAAATAATACAAAACGGGGTAGTCATGTGCAACATGGACATAATCAGTTTTGATATGTGACCTGTTGTTGTGATCTAAAGTGAGTAAAACTAAAGGTAAAAAAACATTTGAATTTGATTTCTTTCATCATTTGTTATAGAAAATCACTCTTTCTCATGCTTTAGTTGTACCAAACATGAAATAAGAGTGACTATTTTTATGCAATTATGTGGATATTACTAATTGAGTCTAGATTCATTAACCTTTATTTAAGTATAAAAATAAAGATATCTTGATCGGCGATTGGTAGTTGATCAACACCATTACAAAATCCTGCTGACTTGCAAGATTCATTGTTTGATGATTCATAAAGCCAATACTGATTGGCATTAGGATCTTGATTGACATCTTTAACTGAAACAAGCATTCTACCATACATATCACTTTTATTACCTTGTAAAACAAAAATCAAATCTTTCTTGTTAATTTCATCAAGTAATTCACCTAAATAAAGTGCATCTGTATTGTAAGTTTCTTCATTAATTAGATAAAGTGGTGGTTCTGTTCGATAGTCGATGGCTGTAATCGTAATCTTTTTTTCTCCTTTGATTGTTTTTTGATTTTGAATGTAAGAATAACCCAAAACAACCATGATAAGTAGTATAAAAGCAAGTAATAGTTTCGTAAATTTATTTTTCATAAATATCCTTTCAAATGATTTTATTAGGGGTTATCATTTTTATGTGTAGTTTCTTGATACAAATGGCTCTTCCTTAAAGCCTAGGGATTGATTGACATAGCGTGCAAGAACAAATAAGTGATTCGCAAGTAAATGCGCATAAGCAATAATGACAAAAGGAACTTCTTTTTCATCTTTATTGATGATCGATAAAATACGCACAACTTGTTTAGCAATACAGCGAGCAACATGCAAATGACATGCTAATAAAGAACCTTGGGGTAAAACAAAAGGAATGACCTCTGTGAGTTTGGTTTTATATGACATGTATTCAGCTTCAAGTGTTTCTAACATTGTTTGCGTAATCGTGTTATTTGCCCTCACAGAACCATTAAGTTCATAGGTATTTTTAGTTAGTAATAAAAGATGATTTGCTAAATCATTATTTGCTAGACAAGCACACAAGCCAAGTTGTGATGCTAGGTGATCACTCATGATTTCAAAATCTGTCATCAATGTTTGTTGTGTCATAAAGGGATAACATAAGTAGTTTTTATTCAATTAAATCCTCCTTTCAAATAAAAAAAGTATGCAGGGCATACTTTGGTACACAAAAAAGTGGTTCCATGATTATCCCACCCCCAGAGGATAATACACATGATAAGTAAAGGCAGGTCTACCGGCTTAGCTTCATTCTCAAATACACCTTCCCATCAAAAGACAGTGGTATGTCGTATTCTTGTCTGCATCACGGTTACTGGGATAGCTTAGGATTTCCTAATTCCCTATTAAGTTTAAACACCTTGATTTATCATACTGATTATACGACTTCTTGATGAGACTGTCAATATGACGAATGATGATATAAACTGAGGTATGTCATACAGTTCGTAGTTTTGTTAATAAAATTTCATAAAATAATTCAAAAAAACATATATAAATGTCTTTTTGTAAGAAAAAATACATTTATATTGTAAATGTGAATTTTATGAAGTATAATGGCTATTGTGTTAAAAGTGAATGAACTTTTAAAAAGATTATAATATATGAAAATGGAGAATAAAATGAGTACAATAAAAAAAATAATGGCAGTGGGTTTAATGGCATTCGTTGTCTTGGGGTCGACGCCAAAACCATTTTTTGCTGTAGAACCAAATTGTGGCTATTACATTGATGATGCATATGGTTACAAAAAACCAACCCTAGAAGATGCAGACCTAGCTAGAAATGATAGCACAGGCGCACATACAGCAGCATTACTTGAAAAAGGATATCGTTTGACATTTTGGGGAGGTACTATGACCCAAAACTGTGTGATTGATTTGACTCATGTTACTGTAAATGGAGGGTCAATCAGTGCGGCAGGACCTGGACAAAGTATCACGGTTATTGGAGATGGTGATGATGTTTTTGATGGTCGTATTTATATGGAAGCAGGTAACTACGTTTTTAAAAACATTAAGTTTAAAAGAACGCAAGCCACGACTGAAGATACAGGTATTACCATTAACATCAATGAATACTCTGGAGGTGGATCATCATACTATTTTGATGAAAACACAGAAATCATAACAGGTGACTACATACCTTCAAGTCAAATGAGACAAGCTATCCAAATTAGCGGTTTACAAGCAAATAGTCAGGTTGTTTTTGATGGTAAGATTAGCATGGAAACAGGTGGTATTGGTGTGACTATGTTTAATCCAACTAATAATAGCAATATCTTGGATCAATCACAAATCATTTTTAATGGTTCTTTAGAAATGGGACCATCATCATATACAGGTTTTTATTTTGGTGGTAAAACATCCAATTTTACATTGTCTGAACAATCAAAAGTAATCAATTCACAAAGTACTGCACCAGTTATAAACTTACTTAGTAGTCCAATGATTAATCAGCTAAATCTTTTAGGGACTATAGAGTCTAATGCGATTTTAAGAGAAGGGACTTTTGCTTCAGGGTCAATTGATACATTAAATGTTGGTGGCGCAATGTCTGCTGGTAAGCTAGATGCACCAAGTTATGCAGCATTGTTTTCTGAACAAGTCAATATCAATCATGTTCATTTTTTGAATGGACTTAACATCAGTAATGAATTTGATTATCTACTTGCTAAATCACCTACAAAAGGCAGTGCTAGCATCCAAAATGTGACATTTGATGCAGGTGCAACTGTTGCTGCAAAAACAGCTGTATACGTAGGGAATGGTGTTATTGAAAATATGACTTTTGATGGGAACAAGGGGTTAAATACTGTTTTGGAAGTTAACCCAAATGCACGTGTTGGACAAGCGACGCTAACCAATATGAATTATCAAAATCAAGATGCTGTGATTATTCATAATCAAGGAACGATCGATCAATTGAACATCAATCAAAGTCATTTTGAAATTAGTCGATTAATTAAAAATGAAGGTGCTCAAGCGCATATCAATGAAACAAATATTGATGCTTTTGTTGTAACAGACCCAACATTGTTTGATGCAAGTGCAGCGCATGACCCTGAGGCTTATACAATTGAAAACAATAGCCAAATGCGCCAAACTACTTTTACCAATACATTCTTGTTTGGTCCTACAAAATCAGTGAATGAAGGTGATTTACAATTCCAACAAATTCAGCCGTCATCTATCGATGTCACTGTTGTTGATCAAACAACTGATCACATGAGCATTCAAGCAAAAGCAAATGATGTACCAACAACAGGTGATTTGACATTAAGGTTATTTGTTTTAGATGAAAATCATCAAGTTGTAGCAGGACCATTTAATGCACTAGAAACCATAACTTTTTCAACTGAACAAGGCAAAAAATATTATGTTGCCAATGAAGCTGTTGTTGATCAAACAAACCAAATTGTATACAGCTCAACTGCTAGTAATGTTTTTGTAGCACCTGCAACATATAACGTGATATTTGATGTTGTGACAAATGGTGGAGAAGGCATAGTGCCAACTCAAACTTTATTGGAAGGGCAACAAATTGTTGAACCAGAAAGTCCGACAAAAGAAGGCTATCATTTTGAAGGATGGAGTGAAGTTGCTGATGGATTTAGTGCTGAGTGGGATTTTGAACAAAATACCATGCCAGCTCATGACTTGACTCTATATGCTTTATTTACACCCAATAACTATTTCGTGAGATTTGAATCTAACGGTGGAGAAGGACAAATGAAGCCAGAAGATTTTATTTACAATGAAGCAAAGCCTTTATTTGAAAATGAATTCATTCGTGATGGATATACCTTTATCGGATGGTCAGAATCAGTAAATGGTCCAGTAGTTTATCAAGACAAACAAGTACTCGCATATAATACGACAAATGATATTGTGTTGTATGCCCAATGGGTTGAGAATAAAGAAACAACTCCAGTTGA